>CADBRF010000162.1 GCA_902796975.1 uncultured Coriobacteriaceae bacterium | reverse complement strand
TTTTCTTGTGCGTCAGGCTGCGGCTCATCCGCGCTCTCATCAGGAGGTGCGGCAGGATCGGCCTGCTCTCCCGCACTTTCGCTTGGCACCTCAGCACTCGGCTCGACTTCTGCATATGTAGCAGCGCTCTGAGCAGCAGGGCCGATGGCATAGGAAAACTCTGCAAAGGGAGAAAAGGAGAAAACCACAAGCAGCGAAAGAGCACAGCATACGACCTGACGCGCAAACTCGCGCCTTCTTTCTCTTTCCCGCCTGCAAGAATATCTATGATGCGATAATCCCAACATGGAAAACCACATTCTCATTAATCAGATGTAAATACAAAACTCACAGTATTTCAGGAACACATGATACCCCATTTTTCCTGCGGATATTGCTATTTATCTAGGGTGTAACGAATCTGAATCAAGATGACAATTGCCTCGTAGACAATTGTCATGTGTTTGTCGTTTTTAATGGGGAATTACTTTGTGCGAATCTGCGTTTGATAGTAGGCGTATGAATCATGCCACGATTCATAGGCAGGGTCGTCTCGATGGTCTGGCAGGTCATAGGTCTCGTCGAGGTACTGACCAAGGGCATCGGAGACCTTTACCGCACCCCAGTAATTCAGGTGGTCGCCCGCGTCGCGTGAATCTTCTTTCCAGTCAATCTGTACTTCATACTCGCCCTGATTGAGGTCGAGAAAGGATACGCCGAGTTCACTAGCGATTTCAGTCATCTCGTCACTGCGTTCGGGATTCCAGTTCTCAATGCTCGGCGTTGCAACGATCAATACCTCCGCGCCCGCGGCCTTGCTCATGTTCACAAGCTGTTCCAGATAAAACCTGTTGCGCTTCATGACCTTGCGCGAACTGTCATCATGAATCATATGATCGCCCGCATCGGCTGACTTCGCATCGTATTTCATCCAGAAACCCTTCATGCTGTCCGTATAGGTAAACTCGGCTTCCTGGGTGAAATCCGCCATCTTGAGAAACTTCCACCGGTTGTGGTACTCGAAGACGGGGAACACATCATAGAGAGTTCGCTCAACCGCTTCGCCATAATTGAAATACTTGTATATCGAGTTGCCTTCTATAACCACGAGCTTCGGATGCTGTGTCTTCAGCGCACGGCGGAGAATCGTGTTGCTAAAGCAGAGGTTCTGCCCTGATTCCGCACAATCGTAGGAGGTGAACCCGTGGTCGTCCCACATCTGAAGGGGCGAGATAGAGCTGTAGGTCTCGCTGTCCCCCACGAAAAGGACATCGATTGTGTCTTCAGGCTCTCCCATGATGCCGTTCGAAGTGTCTTTCACCAAGCCGAATTCAGCCTGGTTATTCTTGGGCCAGAAAAACACGCTTGCGCATCCGAGTACGACCACGAGAACGGCAGCAAAGGTCACACTCAGCGCGAGCGTTCTGACAACGCGCTTGCCACGGCTTCTTTTTCCGTTGCCATCTGCGGCTTCGGACTGTGCCGCTGCCTTTATCTTCTCAGAGCCCAAAGCCACTCCCTAGAATAGCGAATAAATCGTATGGACCTGCGCGTAGTCAACGCCATAGGCGCCGAAGACAATCACGCACATATTCAAGACAAGCCAGAGTGTCCACTGAAACACGATTCCCTTGCCGGATGCCCATGCTGCAATATCAATGCCCCGTTCCTTCACGATGCCCACGACAAGCGCGAGAGCGAGGACAATGGCGACAATGGCGAAATCATGAATATCAAGGCGGATGTCCAGCACCTTGCCGTTGGCAAACGATGCAAAGGAAAACTTCTGCACCAAAATCGTGAAAAGATCCCAAGCAGAGCTGAAATCAACAGCCCCGAAGAAGAGCACGCCAATGACGATTAGCACAAGCGTGCGAAGAATCTGGAAAGCATGAAACCAGGCGCTCTTACGGTTTACATGCAGAGCACTCATGACTTTTCGAAATGCTGGAGTGAGAAGACGGCCGAGAAATATGAGTGCAAAGAAGTAGAAGCTGACGAACATATACTGCCCGCCGGCCCCATGCCAAAGTCCGCTTACAAACCAGGCAATAGCCAGACCAAAAGCATATGCAAGAAGCGAGTTCCAACGAGGGGCGCGAGCTTTTCTCCCCGCAGACGAAAGCCACTTTACAGGCCTGGAGGCCATGACGGGCCAGAAAATGTAGTCGCGCATCCAGGTGCCGAGGGAGATGTTCCACCGCTGCCAGAATTCAGGAAGGGTTCGCGAGAAGAAAGGCTGGCGAAAGTTCTCCGGAAGCGCGATTCCGAAGATACGGGCCATACCCAGGCCGACATCCATGGTTCCCGAAAAATCGCAATACAGTTGAAGCAGGTAGAGCAGGGCACCCAGGGCTACCATTCCGCCATCGTACTGGCCAGGATAGGCGTAAATACAGGCGACAAAGGCATCGAGTCGGTCGGCGACGATAACCTTCTTGGCAAGACCCCAGAGAATTCTCAAGCTGCCCGCGTAGAGATTTGCTGCCGTCACCCTGTTGCCAGCAGTGAGCTGATGTGCGGTCTGCTGGTAGCGGGCGATAGGCCCTTCCATGATCTGCGGGAAGAAGGAGAGGAAAAGCGCCACCCTCCCAAGATGCTTGTCAGCAGGGATGTTCCCCCGATAGACATCGATGAGGTAGGAAAGCGCCATGAGGGTATAGAAAGAGATGCCCACTGGTGCCGCCCAATGAGGCAATTCGACGGAGATGGGCAAGCCAGAAATAAGAGATTCAAGGTCCCCCATGTGCTTGAAGGCCACGAGGGGGGCGAGGTTAAAAAGCACGCCCAAGGCAAAGACCAGTCTCATCCAAGGCGTGGCCGTCTTGCTGGCAGTCTGACTAGTATCCTCCTTTGCCGCTGTCAACTCGCCTTTTGCTCTGAGGCGGTCAAGCACCAGACCAACAAGGTAAATTGAGACAGTAGACGCGATAAGCAGGACGATAAGCTTGCGCGAGAGCAGGAAAAAGAAGGCATAGCTGGCAAGAAGCAGCACAATCCAGCGCGCTTTCTTTGGAAACAATGCATAGACGATAACCACCAGGGGGAGGAAAACGCCGAAGAAGGCAGCAGTGTAATAGGAGTTCATGCCCAGTTTTCATCTCCCGTTCCAGGTACTTCTGAGGGAGCCGCTTGCTGCCGCCCGTCATTGGAAATCCTCGCTTTGCGAACCATCCGATAGATAATCGTCCCAGCGAAAATCGTGGACAGAACAAACAGGGGGATGAGCCATTGCCAAATCCGCGAAAGTGCCGCGGCCGTTTCTGCTGTAAGGGTACCCGGTGGAAGAGGCGAAACAACAGCCATTAACCGGGCCTTGCCCTTGGTGTTCTTGTAGTCGATACGCTCTATCTGGCAGTTCTCAAAACCCATAAAATCAGCCTGCTCAATCGCCGTTTCCGTGGAAAGCGTATTCAGGTAGGCGAATGTCAGGGACTCCGTAGCCGCCCGGCTGGACGAATAGAGACGCTGGCCCGCTGCGTCATAGATGACGATCTCCTTGCCAGGAGCATCGAGAGCCGCATATTCATCTTCCTTGAGCCCAGACTGAGCCTGTGCATACACCTCTTCTGCGGTGAGCAGAGTTTGATCCAATTCGTGCTGGTAGAGGCCGTGAACAAGCACAAAACCCACAATAAGCACGAGTGCATAGCACAGCGCAACCGCGAAAAGGCGTCCGCGGAGCTTGCCCGAAAGTTTCAATGCGAAGTCCGTAACTTTTGACGACAGAGCGAGGGAAATCTGCCAGCGGAAAGCTCGCGAATTTCCAAGCTCGGTATTGTATACAAAATTCATTTTTTATGGCGCATAATGCACGAGTTGCACCAATATTATCGTAA
>CADBRF010000161.1 GCA_902796975.1 uncultured Coriobacteriaceae bacterium | reverse complement strand
GCTGAGCTAGGCCCGCTTCCATGGCAACGGGGTTGCCCGAGAGTGTGCCAGCCTGGTAGACGGGGCCATCGGGTGCAAGCGCGTCCATAATCTCTGCCTTGCCGCAGAAGCAGCCCACGGGGAAGCCGCCACCGATGATCTTGCCAAAGGTGGCAAGGTCGGGGATGACGCCATATTTCTCCTGAGCGCCGCCCAGCGCGGCACGGAAACCGGAGATGACCTCGTCGAAGATGAGCACGGCACCTTCGGCAGTGCAGATTTCCCGCAAACCCTCGAGGAAGCCGGGCTCGGGAGGGACGCACCCCATATTGCCGGCGATGGGCTCGACGATAATGGCGGCGACCTCGCCGGGGTTGTCGGCAAAGGCCTTGCGAACGGAATCGAGATCGTTGTAGCGGCAGAGAAGCGTGTCTGCTACGGCGCCTGCGGTGACACCGGGCGTTCCGGGGATGCCAAAGGTGGCAACTCCGCTGCCCGCGCTCACAAGGAGGGCATCGGAATGGCCGTGGTAGTTGCCCTCGAATTTGATGAACTTGTCGCGGTGGGTATAGCCACGGGCAAGGCGGATGGCGCTCATGGTTGCCTCAGTGCCGCTCGAGACCATGCGGGCTTTCTCAGCGCAGGGCACGAGCTTGACGATTTCCTCCGCCATGGCAATTTCCGCCTCACAGGGAGCACCATAGGAGACGCCTCGTTTGAGCTGCGCTATCACAGCGTCCTCCACGCACTGTGGGCGGTGGCCCAGAATCATGGGGCCCCAGCTGCAGATGAGGTCGATGTACTCGTTTCCATCGACATCCCAGACATGACTGCCTAAAGCGTGATCGTAGAAAACGGGGGTCTCGTCAACATTTGCAAAGGCGCGCACGGGAGAGTTCACGCCTCCGGGAATGCAAGCGCAGGCGCGGGTGAAATCAACTTCGGAAGTGGAACGGTCCATGAATCCTCCAAATTGGTTGGGCAAATCTGGAGGCTATTGTACCGCCCTTCCGAAGGCGAACGTGAAAATATGGGGGAGCGTGAGTGCAGCGGGGAAGCAGCGGCGCTGTACTAACGCTATTGCGCATATTTCCGAAAGCGCGTCAATCCCGCGCTTTCGGAAATATGCGATGTGCAAAGACGCTCTACCATTGCCGGAAGGATCTTTTGCAAACTCCTCGCACCGGGTATGACTAGCTCTACGTGGATTTTCGCGGATCCGATTGTGCCTCTTCAAGAGCATGCAAGCGCCGAATTGGCATAAAACGCCTGTTCATTTGGGTATCTGAAATACCGATAACCAAGCATTTGAATAACGTTCTTTGGTTAGAATTCTCCGTGTGCTATTAATTACCATAAATTCCATAGGCAATGGCGGTTTATGAATATGGCAAACGAGAGAAAAAACATGTCGGGGCAGGAAACCGGAACCCTTCTTTCACCGGAGCAGCTGCAAGAGATCTGCAAGATTGCCTCGACAGTGAAATACGGAACCGTTTCGCTCGTGATTCAGGATTCTCGGCTCGTTCAGATCGAGCGGAATGAAAAAATCCGAATCGGTAGGTATGGATTAACAGGAAAGTAGCCCAGAAGCTGACCAGACACACTGGAGGCCTCGCAAGACGGAAACGTCTGCGAGGCTTTTTGTTTCTGCGGGAACAGGGGGAGGACGCGTTGACAACAAGGATTTCCGAAGCTTTCGCTTCGCGTGTTTTCTACGATTTGGCAAACGCATGGCTCGACCCGAGCCGGGGCGAATTCTGCGTGGGTGACGCTGTGAGACAGCTCCTGCTTCAGGCTGGGTATGTAGAAAACGATTATATTTGCTCGACAAGCACTGAGCTGTTTTCGCGCTCCTATAAGCACCTGCTGACCAGGGACGACCCTCAAGCGCGCTTCGGCGTGCTTCCCGTTGAGTCGGTTTACAAGACGTGGACAAGCGACCCAGCTAGCTATGTGGCGTTTGCACATGACAAGGGCTACGTGTACGGAGACAGCGCATTTCATATGAGGTACGTGCTGAGCGAGCTTGGCATTGAGCCCGACACTGTGGGTCTCTACCCCGACCACCTTGCAGTGCTCTTGAACGTTGCAGGAATTATTGCCGAAGTCTATCCCGAAGGCCTGGTTTCCTATGTTTCGGATCATCTGGACTGGCTTTCCGATTTCGAGGCTGCGGCCAGAACACGATGGGTTTCATCAAACGATTCGCTCGCGTCCTTTTACCTCGCCCTGATACAAGCAACTGACCTGTTTGTTTCCGCATATCTACATCAGGGAACATCTTCTGAGGGCAGGACCACCCGATATTTTTCAGCAGCCGATACACATCAGAAGATGCGCGCGATGGCCCAGGTGCGATGTCGAATGCCCTACCAGCCCGAGGTCGTAATCACGAAAACGGAAACGACCTCTGGCTGGACTCTCAAATAGGCAAGCCTTGATTTCTTAGATTTTCGATATGGAAGGAACATCCGCATGAGTAGACTAACCCTTTCTCGTAGGGGATTTCTCAAGGCGACGGGAACACTTGCTGGGGTTGTAGCAGCTGGTGAACTCCTGTCTTTTGATGATTGGAAGACTGAAGCATACGCCGCAGAAGAAGCAGAGGAAATCATCACACGGTGCACTTGCTGCTCCAACCAATGCGCTATCAAGGGCCTGGTGAAAGATGGCCGCATCGTTGGCATCGAAGGCGTGCCGGAAGACCCGACCAGCACCGGTACTCCCTGTGTCCGTGGCTATTCGTGGCCAGGAAATGCCTATGCCACGGAAGGTCGCGTGCTCCATCCTGCGCGGCGGAAGGAAGATGGATCGTTCGAGAACATCAGCTGGGACACGGCGCTTACAGAAATTGCCGATAAGCTGAAGGCGATTGTTGCCGAAAACGGCCCCGAATCCGTTGCGTATGCATCTGGTGTTGCCGCATCCCAGGGCTTCTATGCAACCCGGTTCTTTACGGCCTTGGGTACGCCGAATACCTACAATGTGACGGGCGCCTGCAAGATATCTCTCGACACGGCATGGCAAAACGTCGTTACGCAATGGCCGTCGCTCGACTGGACGAAGGCAGACTATGTCGTGCTGATTGGCCGTGCTCCTGCCAACGGCATCGGCCTGGGCGTGCTGAAGAACATCGCCAAACGACATGGCAAGGGCGAGGTGCATATCATCTCGGTCGACCCTCGATTGAACAACCTGTCTCCATTTATCGACGAATGGCTTCCCATCAAACCCGGCACCGACCTGGCGTTTATTCTCGCCCTGTCTCAGGTCGTTGTCGCCGAAGGTCTGTATAACAAGGCGTTTGTCGAGGAATACACGACTGGATTCGACGAGTATAAGGAGGAAATCGGGCAGTACACACCGGAGTGGGCGGAAAAGATCACCGATATTCCGGCGGAAACTATCACCCGCATCGCGCATGAGCTGGCAGCTGCAAACCACGGGGCAATCGAGCAGGCTTTTCGCGGGGGCGTTGGGGTTGCCTACGACAACAGCG
>CADBRF010000160.1 GCA_902796975.1 uncultured Coriobacteriaceae bacterium | reverse complement strand
GGGAGGTGAAGATTGAAACTGATGCAATGAGAGGCGGCCTATGCTTCGGCATGAGCAGAACATGCGCCATATCAGTGCTAGCCATTGCTGCCGCCTTGTGCGTTTTCATCCTCGTGTTTCCTGGGCAGGCGCATGCGCAAGCGATTAACCTTGTGGAAGATGACCTCTCGGGCATTCCGAGCAAGGTACCTGACGCTGGCATTGTGATTACCGGTTCGTTTGGTGATCTGCCCGATTCCTACAATGTCGGCGGCGACTACAGCTTTAAGGAAGGGTTCCAGTCTGGATATAACCCTTCCTGGCATTTTGATGGCATTTGCGTCGATTATGAAACGGACCGGGGAGATGCGGGTTTTGTACCCCAGAAACCGGAAGGCGGTGTGTGGGCTCAGTGGGACAACATGGGTTATGATTCGCAAGGAGATGCCATCGATATCCGCATTGACCTCGATGTGAGGTCTCTGCAGAACAATAGCCGCTATAGCACAGATGAAGACACCAACAGCGTGCTTGCGCTTCGCTTTGGAAGAGGGTCCGTGTTAGAGCTGACCGGCCATGTTTCCACAACACAGCTGGTGAAAATAGACTCCGTGGCGACTGTCCATATCTACAAGCACGGAACTGATACGCCTGCAGAAGGCAACTTCCTCAATGGAGTTCGAGACCTCGATCAGACTGCCGAAAAATACCAGATTGTCTCCGGGGCCGAACCCGATGTCTATGTGACGCCTCGTTATGAGCGGCATATGAACGTCGATGCGGGAACAGGCACCTTTGCGGGCACGCATGCGGATGACAATACGTATGATTCCGGTTTCGTGGCGGTCTACAAGGCGCTCAGCGAGTTCGAGGTTCGCTATGCAACCAATAGCAATACCGGTTGTAACATTCTGAATCAGTACAGCGTCCATAAGGTGGCAATTGAGAAGTCCGGAAATGGCACGGTTGAAGTTGCTTCGCCTGAAGAGTCCGATAGCTCACGAATTGTCTATAGCACCTTTGAGCAAGGCTCAGAAAGCGTGACAGTGCCTTTTGGAAACACTGTTGCTTTTAAAGTCACTGCAGATGAAGGGTGGCATATCGCTTCTGTTTCGGGTTCAGATGATTTAGAGAATCCTTATATCAACGCTGAGCAAGATCGTCTTGCAAAAAACGAAATTGACGAGCTTGAGGGGGAATATCCCACATATTCGAAGGTGTATGAAGATAGGACACTCAAGGTCGTATTCGAACCAGATGTCTATCTGCTCGAGTTTGATATGAATGGCCACGGTGAGCAGGTTGCTGCTCTTGAGGTCCCAGGAGGGAAAGCTATCGAGGTTCCCGACGATCCGGTGGCAGACGGCTGGGCCTTTGGCGGGTGGTATGCAGACGACGAGTTCAATGATGTTCTTGATTTGATCTCAGGTTTAACGGCGGATACAACTGCCCACGCGAAGTGGATTCCCAATGTGTGGACCGTTTCAGTTCCCACAGCCATCAGGTATGGGGGCATGAATATCGGGCCTGTGGATATCGATGTTGCTTCACCTATTAGCGTTTCTGGCTTTGCGGGACTTGCTGATTCCATTCAGGTAACGGCTGATGAACCAAGCGCTATGGAAGCGCAGAATGGTGCCAAGGAGACTATCGATCTTTCAAGCTCTGCTTCGGCACAGCCCCTTGTCTTCGCTGCAGGAAACAATGCCGATGCAACGGGAACTTCAGATGACGAAGTGAGCCTTCTCGGGATAACGAAGTCCATAGACACCTGGCAGGGCTCTGTTCAGTACCATGCTGAGGCAGTGGGGCAAAGGGACGCACAGGATATCCCAGTTGAAGTCTCTTCGGATGGCATCAACACCGCAGGGGCTGAAGATGAGATTCCAACCCTTGCGCCTGCGCCCAATATTGAGCTCGCAGAGAATGGCATGGGCGTGCAGGACGGTGTCGAGACATATGATCCCACCTATGGATCCTGGACAGATGCTCAGGGAAAGGCAGCCGACGGACGGACTGAGATAACGTACGCCACGGGCTCAGGGCAGCCCTGCTATTACGTGAGCGTGCCGACTGCCATCTCCTATGAAAACATGGCCGTGGGTGATGTTTCCGTGCGTGAATCATATGGCGCGCACGTCTGGGGGTCTATTGACTCTGATAAGGATGTTAAGCTTTCCGTTGACAGAGACTCTTTCAGACTTGATGGGCCGACCGATGCCGGAAGCTCAATATACGCTGCTGTCAAGGCAGAAGGGGCAGAGGAATCCGAGGGAAAGCTCATCCGTTTCTACACGTATGAAGACACTTCAGCGGGCGTTGAAAATGGCGCAGAGTCTATCACAGGAACGAGACGAACCGATACTGTCTCCTTTACAGGAGCTGCCTGGGTAGCGGGCTCTTGGACTGGTGTCCTACAATATCACAGCGAACTTGTAGACGCTGCTTGAGTGTGATTTGCCCCACGCTATCACTGCCACAGCTAATAGCAGGCTTCTCGCTGACGGGGATGCCTGCTATTTGCGTGTAGGCCGCATTTTCGTGCAAGAACGCACTAATACTTGGTAGTATCCTTTCCTAGACTACTGCGTCTGGAGGAACAGACGCACAGAGAGGATATATCGTGTACGACGTAGTAATTATCGGCGCTGGCATCTCGGGGGCTGCATGTGCTCGGGAGCTATCGCGCTATGAACTCTCGGTGCTTTTGCTCGAGGCGGGAAGCGATGTTGCAAGCGGCACTACGCGCGCTAACAGCGGTATTGTGCACAGCGGCTATGACCCTGTTCCGGGAACGGCAAAGGCGCGTTTCAATGTCGAGGGGTCGAGGCTCTATCCCCAGCTTTCGGAAGAGCTTGACTTTCCCTTCGAACGCAACGGGTCGCTTGTCGTCGCTTTCTCGGAGGAAGAGCGTCCCGCCTTGGAGAAGCTTTTGGAACGTGGGCAGGAGAATGGCGTTGAAGGCGTTCGTATTGTGGAAGCGGATGAGCTCCACGAGCTCGAGCCAAAACTTTCCGGCGATGCTGTGGCAGCGCTTCTCGCACCGACGGGAGGCATCACCAACCCCTATCTCGCCTGTTTGGCATTTGCCGAGAACGCTGTTGAGAATGGTGTGACCTGCCAGCTCGATACCCAGGTCGTTGGGATTGAACAACGTGAGGGCGGAGAGAGCTATCTCGTCCGCGCCGTGCATACGCCCCTGTACGGAGCTATGCCCGACGGCGGCGCCGAACCAGTCGAAGAGTGTTTTGAGACAAAAATCGTCATTGACGCGGCAGGTGTCCACTCAGACACCATTGCTAAGCTTGCAGGCGATGAGAGCTTCCATATCACGCCGCGGGCTGGTGAATACGTGCTGCTTGACCGGAGCTATGGCGGCACCTTCACCCATACCATGTTCCAAGTGCCCACGGCGGCGGGCAAGGGCGTTCTCGTCTCGCCCACAACGGGCGGCAATCTCATTGTGGGGCCAGACGCCATACGCAGGGAGGACCCGGAAGACACCTCCACCGCATCCGAAGGCCTGGATGCGGTGGTTGCTGCTGCCAAGAAAACCTGGCCTGCATATACCTGGTCTGGTGTCATCACCAACTTCGCAGGTGTACGTGCATCCTGCCTCGAGCATCCCGATTTCATTCTGGGCGAGCCAGAGGGACTTTCCGGATTTTTCGTCATCGGAGGTTTCGACTCGCCCGGTCTGACCGCTGCACCTGCCGTTGCAGTTGAGTATGCGGCTACCATTGCCAACCGTCTTGGCGCGGGTGAGAACCCCAAGTTCAACCCGAGGCGCCAGGGAACTCCCATGTTCTCCCGGGTTCATGATGAAGGCCGTGAGAACCTCATCGGGCAAGACGCTTCCTGGGGCCATATGATCTGCCGGTGCGAGCAGGTGACTGAAGCTGAAATCGTTGCGGCAATTCACGCGCCGGTTCCAGCGCGAACCATCGATGCGGTAAAATGGCGCACCCGTGCCGGAATGGGAAGGTGCCAGAGCGGTTTCTGCCTGCCTCCTGTTGCGGAAATCATCGCACGAGAGCTGGGAATCGATCCAGCTCATGTTCGCAAGGGGGCACGCTCCTCTGTCATTGCTCTAGGCCACAGGGGTTGCCTTACCGATTTGCCTGTTGTCGCTTTCCCGGGGGAGGGCGATGGGAATGAGTGAGCTTATGGAAAAACACGACCTGGTCATCATCGGCGGGGGAGCGGC
>CADBRF010000159.1 GCA_902796975.1 uncultured Coriobacteriaceae bacterium | reverse complement strand
TTCATTCTCTCAGGCACGCTCATCGCGCTTGCCTTTGTCGGCTTCATCGCGAGCACCATTGTCACGGGCTTCCCGCTCACGCTCGGCACCGAGTTCTCTGGCGGTACCTCTATTCAGATTCGTAATGCCGGCACCATCACAGAGGAACAGGTCTCCGATGCCTATGCAGCAGCCGCTGCGGAAGCTGGCAGCAATTCTGTTATCTCCTCTATCCAGACCTCAACGGATTCGAGCGGAAGCCAGGGCTTCATTATCAAGACAACCGATACGGATTCCACTATCTCGAATGAGGTCATGGTAAACGTCGAGGAGACGCTCGGTCTCGATGCCGCGGATGTCCAGACGGAGACTATCGGAGCAAGTTGGGGTTCTTCGGTTGTGTGGAGCTCGATACTCGCCTTCCTGCTCTCCTGCGTGGGCATTCTCATTATCATCGCGGTTCGCTATCGGGAGCCACGCATGGGCGTCGTGGCGCTCATAACGCTTTTCCACGACATGATTATCGTGCTGGGCATCTACGCCTGGGCGGGTATGTTCTTCCACATGGAGATCACCTCAGACGTTATCGCGGCCTTGCTTGCAATCGTTGGCTATTCGCTCTACGACACCATTGTCGTGTTCCATCGCATCAACGAGAACGCCAGTCCGAGCATGCACTGCAGCCTGAAGACGTGCGCGAACCGCTCAGTCAACGAGATCATCATCAGGTCGCTCAACACGTCCATCACCTCGATTATCCCGGTGCTTTTCCTACTCATCCTTGGAAGCGACACTCTTCTCGATTTCGCCTTCGCGATGTTTTGCGGCATGGTCATCGGCATCTACTCGACGCTCGCCATCTCGGCGCCTATCTACACTCTGTGGAAATGCCGCGATGACGCGTATGCCAAGATTGAGAAGAAGTACCCCTATGAAGTGATTCAGTCCACCTTTACCAAGGAGATGCTGCTCCAGGCGCGCAAGGACGTCAAAGCTGCTCGTGCGGCTGAAAAGACATCTGCCGTGGGAAAACCGGATAATAAGGAAGCCTCGGACAGCAAGGTGGATACACCTCCTGATGATAACTAGCGCGAGCGCGAGGCGTCCCTAGGCAAGGCGCCGCTATTCGAGCATTGCTTTTCAACAGAGGATGTGTGGCTTTTGCTGGCGACAAGCAAAGGTCACACATTCTTGTACTATTTGGCTTAGAGTAGGGGAGCGGCGATAGATTTGAAAACGGATACTGAAAACGCAGCGACGGGCTCTGCCCAGGCTCTCCCGCACGCGCCTGTTCTCGATGAGCGAGCTGTCAGCGCGCTTGTTGAGCAATGCAATCTCAAACCACTCACCGCTCGAGTGCTCGTTGCCCATGGCGTGACCACTCCTGCTCAAGCTGTCAGGTTCCTCGCTCCGCAGCTTGACCGGGATTGGCATGACCCTTACGAGATTCCCGGCATGAAAGATGTCGTCAAAGCTGTGAGGGCTGCAATAGAGGCAGGCAAGCGCATTCTCGTCTTTGGCGATTTTGATGTCGATGGCATCACTTCAACCACCATTGCCGTTCGCGGGCTCCGTGCTCTGGGCGCCACTGTCGATGGTCTCATACCGCACAGAAGCGACGAGGGTTATGCACTCACGGAAAAGGCGGTCCAGCGCGGAGTGGACACCTTCCACCCGGATGTGTTCCTCACCGTCGATTGCGGCATTTCCTGCGCTGACCAGGTGGAACGCATGCTCGCTGACGGCTTGGAGGTCATTGTCACTGATCACCATGAGCCTGGTGCCCACGTACCCCACGGTATTCCGCTTGCAGATCCCAAGACCGACCCCACCTGTCCTTCTCGCGACCTCGCCGGAGCTGGCGTTGCGCTCAAGCTCATATGTGCCCTTGGCGCCCAGATGGGCCAGACTGACCTCTGGAGAGAGTATACGGATTTCGCGACGCTCGGTACCATCGCCGACCTTATGACGCTCTCTCCTGAGAACCGTGCCCTCGTGGCAGATGGCATACACCGTATGCAGATGCGTCCGCGTCCTTCCATTCTCGCCCTGTGTGCCATCTGCAACATCACCAGCGAGCAAATCAGCTCGACCCGCCTGTCGTTCTCACTCATCCCGCGGCTCAACGCAGCAGGGCGAATGGGTGACGCCACGGTGGGCTTCAACCTCCTCGTGAGCGATGATGTAGAGGAGATTGAGCATCTCGCCTCCTCCCTCGAAGAGGTCAACAATCTTCGCCGTGACGTCGAGTCCAAGATGTCTGAAGAGGCAGAGGCAAGGCTTGCGACGGAGTTTACAGGCGAGCCTGTTATCGTGATTGCCGGCGAAGGCTGGCACGAGGGCGTGAAGGGCATTGTCGCCTCCCGGATCTCGCGCAAATACCACAGGCCCACTATCGTTTTTACGATTGAAGAGGGGAGTGCACGGGGCTCTGGCCGCACCTACGGCGATATCAATCTCTTCGAACTCGCCAAGACGTGTTCTGACCTGTTCGATCATTTTGGCGGGCATGCAGCGGCTGTTGGTATCACGCTCCCGGTGGAAAAGCTCGATGAGCTGCGGGAGAGACTCTGCGCCCATGTGGACGAATTCCATCAGGAGGGGTTGGATTCCTCTCGCCGCATTGACACTGCGGTTGACCTGTCCGAATGCACGGTCGATGGATTCCGCGAGCTCGATCGGCTCGAGCCTTTCGGCAATGGCAACAGCGTCCCGCTCCTCCTCGCGCAAAACGTTTTGCTCGACCGGCGTGGCGCAGTTGGCAAGCAGGGCAACCACTTCCGCTACGAGGCAAGCGATGGCGCAAACAAGGTGGCGGGTATCTACTTCGGCCCGGAGAACATCAATGATCTGCTTTCTTGCGATGGTCTTGTCGATATCGTGTTCGAACCCCAGGTAGACGAGTTCCGTGGCCGCTATACCGCAAAGATCATGACCAAGGACATCATCATCCACCAGTTTGCTCCCGTGGACCCAAACCCTGTGAGCGAACGCGTGGACGAGCTGTTCGAACATGCAGACG
>CADBRF010000158.1 GCA_902796975.1 uncultured Coriobacteriaceae bacterium | reverse complement strand
GTTGCAACAGCGTCCTCAATCCGGGCACGGTCATTGGTAAGAATACGCGCGTGTACCCGCTCTCGCGCGTGCGAGGGGTCATCCCGGCACATACGATTTTCAAAAGCCAGGACAACATCGTCCCGATTGTCTAGGGCATTTTCGCAATATGCGAGCCGATGGGAGAGCGCATGCCTACGTTTCAGGAGACGCTTCGCTTTGCAAGGATGAATATTACCGACAAGACGAGTGGAAAACGCCTGCGCGAGATTCTCGGCATTCTCAAAGCACATGATGCGAGACATGGCCTGACTCCCGAAAAGGCGGTTGCCATCCTACAAGATCTCGGCCCGACGTTCGTCAAACTCGGGCAAATCGCCTCCACCCATCCTGATGTCCTCCCCAAAGAGTATTGCGACGCCTTTTCCCGACTCCGCGCCCATGTGGCGCCTTTGGACTTTTCTGTCGTGAACCAAACCGTGGTTTCCGAGCTGGGAAAGCCTCTTGATGAGCTCTTCCAGGATTTCAGCGAGGAACCGCTTGGATCTGCCTCCATAGCGCAAGTCCACTCCGCGCATCTTCCTGATGGCACGCATGTCGCCGTCAAGGTGCGGCGTCCCGGCATCGACACGCAGATGGCAGAAGATCTCACCCTCATGCGCCATCTGCTCATGACCTACGATTTCTTCGACTCCGACGATGGGCAGATCACCTTCGAGATGCTCGTGAACGAGCTGGAGCGAACCTCCATCGAAGAACTCGATTTCACGACAGAGGCCAACAATCTGCGTAGGTTCGCGCTCAATAACGATGCGCGCCAGCACGTTCTCTCGCCTCATTGCTACGATGATTACACGACAACGTCTGTGCTGACCATGGATTTTGCGGATGGACCGCGCGTAGGTGACAAAGATGAGCTCGCCAACCTTTCTCAGCAGCAGAAAGACGAGCTCGCGAACTTGATTGCGCACAATTACGTCGACCAGATCGTTGCCGACGGTTTCTTCCACGCCGACCCTCACGCGGGCAATGTCATCATCACCGAAAACGGTGCGGGAATCGAGTGGATTGACTTTGGGATGATGGGGGAGCTTTCCTCCTACGAGCGTGGCGTCGTGCGGGATATGATCAACGCGGTTGCGCGGCAGAACGCCTACGAGCTCAAGCGTTGCCTGCTCAAGGTGGCAACACCCAATGCTCCTATCAACCACGGCCAGCTTCTCGACATGTGCGAATCGGTGATAGACCAGTATGCCAATGCCGACCTTGATAGCTTCAACACGGGCTCGCTTCTGCAAGACCTCATGAGCCAGATGAGAGCCGGCGGCTATGAATTCTCTCCCTTCATCATGATGCTCGGGAGGGGGTTGGTCACGCTCGAAGGCACGATTCACATGCTTTCCGGATCCATTTCAGTCAGCTCGGTCGTGAGCGGCTATGTGCAGTCCAATTTCGATTTCAAGCGCATCGAGAAGGAGGCGATGAAGGCCGCCTTCCAAAGCGCCGATAGCGTCCGCGCCAGCGTGGCGATGCCCCAGCGCATGTCCGAGGCGTTGGATATGCTGGAAAAAGGCCAGCTCCACATGGGCATGAACGCCACAGTTGATAAGACGACCCGCGCGGATTTCACCAATTCGGTGGACCACTTCACGCTTGCGATTATCGCTGCCGCGCTGTTCATGGGCTCATGTGTCCTCTGCCTGACGGGCCTCCAACCTCAGGTCCTCGGCGTGCCCCTGCTGGGGCTCATCGGTTTTGCCTGCGGTCTTTTCATTGCCATCTACGTGTTCATCGAGATGCATAAGGAGCGCCGCCGCAGGAAGAACCGGAAGCAATAGGTCGCTTTGCGACGAGTTATCCGCCCTGGCTTGCGGAATGAGTTTGGGCGCTTGCTATTTGCAAATGCACACTATTGGATATAATCCTTGCTGATACCAGCATGCTTGGCTTCTAGCCTTATGCCCTGTAGAGATAACGACGACGAAAGGACGCTCATGCTCTTTGCCCATATCGATATTCTCGATGAAAACCTGGATTACCAGAAAGACCGTTTTGTTGCGGTGGAAGGCGACCGTATTGCCTATGTTGGCGCGGCAGAACCGGAGAACCCTCGCCAGTACGGCGAGCGCTACGATGGCCGTGGCAAGCTTCTCATGTCCGCCTTCTACAACACCCACGCGCATACGCCCATGACCCTGCTTCGTGGCTATGCCGAGAACCAGCCCCTCCAGCAGTGGCTCAACGATACGGTCTGGCCATTCGAGGGCAAGATGGACATGGACAAGAAACACCAGTACTGGGGCACTATGCTTTCCCAGGCCGAAATGCTCCGCTACGGCGTCGTGTCCTATACGGATATGTACTTCGCGACCATTGACCGTTGCAATGCGACGCTCGAGGCTGGCATGAAGGCCAACCAGTGCGATGGTGGCACGATGTGCTTTGTGGAGAAAGATTACGACACGCTGCCCGTTGCCGCAGTGAACAAGGAACTCTTCGAGAACTACCAAGGTGCCGGTAATGGCAGGGTCAAGATCGATATGTGCGTGCACGGTGAGTACACGACACCTGAAGGCATGATTCGCCGCGTGGTGGAGGAGTGCCACAAGCATGACGCTCGCCTCCACATCCACATGAGCGAGACCAAGGCAGAGCATGAGGAGTGCAAGGGCCGCCACGACGGCATGACTCCCGCCGCCTGGTTCGAGCATCTGGGCGCTTTCGACGTTCCGACCACTGCTGCTCATTGCGTCTGGGTCGAGGATTCCGATATCGAAATTCTCGCGCGCAAGGGCGTGAACGTGAGCCTGAACCCCGCGAGCAATATGAAGCTCGCCAGCGGTTTCGCCCCCGTGCAGAAGATGATTGATGCAGGCGTTGCGCTCTCCATCGGCACCGACGGCATGGCATCCAACAACACCCACAATATGCTCCAGAGCGCCTATCTTCTGGCATGCAGCCAGAAGGGCAACGCCCTTGACCCCTCCATTATTCCTGCAAAAGACGTGCTCCGTATGCTCACGGCTGGTGGCGCCGCTGCTCAGGGCCGCGAGGATTGCGGCGTGCTGGCAGAGGGCAAGAAGGCAGACCTTATCGTCATGGACATCGATACGCCGTGGATGACCCCGGTCTACGACATGGAAGTGAACCTGATCTACTCTGCCAATGCCGCCGACATCTGCCTTACCATGTGTGATGGCAAGGTGCTCTACCGCGATGGCGAGTATCTGACTATCGATATCGAGAAGACCAAGGCGGAGGTCAAGCGCAGCGTGGGCGAGATTCTGTCTGCGCTCAAGGAGGACTAGTCATTCTAGATTCAAGCAACATGGCTCTGTGAACCTTCTGTGTGCCCGTCGCATGAGCGGCGGGCACGCGTATTTTCAGAGCGAGCTCGCATAATACATCCGGCTATGGCGGAAGAGCCGTACCGCTTCGCGTTCATGCTGACTGCTGCATGCAAGAGGCTTCCTAGGGGTAGAATGCCGTTTATGGACAGGCGAGGACATACACCCATTCTTCTCATGGTTTCCGGTGGTTCCGATTCTACGGCGCTTCTGGAGCTTGCATGCGCTTGCCAGCAGGCGCGGGTTGAAGCTGCTGCTGACACACAGTTGCCAGCTCTGACGGGGGAGGTATCTTCAGAGCTTGGAGATGGCTCGGCGCTCGATGCTCGGCTTCGAGCGATGATGCGTGCCGCACTGCCGGATCTTGCCTCGAGCGAGCTCACTGTGCTCCATGTGAACCACATGCTCCGTGGGACAGCTGCCGATGCGGATGAGGCTTTCGTGGCGAGCAGATGTGCTGACCTGGTCATTCCGTGCGTGACCAAGTGCGTTGATGTTCCCGCCCTCGCGCGGGAGAGGGGTGGCGGTTTCGAAGCTGTTGCCCGCGAGGTACGCTACAAGTTTGCAGAAGAACTGCTGGGTGAACGCTGTGCGGCAAATGGCGTATCTCCCGAGCAGGGCGTCATCTGCACTGCTCATACCCTGGACGACCGCATCGAGACCTTCTTGATGCGCACGCTCGTGGGGACTGGTCCCGGCGGTTTCGGGTCAATCCCTCGCTCGCGGGGAAACATCAGGCGGCCTTTGCTCGATGCAATGCGGGAAGAACTTCGCGCCTGGCTTCGAGCCCGTCACCCGGGCGTGCCCGATTCCGAACTTTGGCGCGAAGATGCCACCAACGACGACGGGTCGAACTTCCGCAGCCAGGTACGTACTCGGCTTGTCCCCGTCTTTCGGGAGCTCCGTCCCGGTTTCGAGCCGGTGCTCGCCCGGACCATGGACCTTGTCTCAGAAGAAGATGCCATGCTCTCGGCCGAGGCAGAGTCGGTTGTCTATCGCAACCTCTCCTGGGATGGGACCATAGCGCATTTCCCTGCCTCTGTGCTTGCTGCCATGTCCCGCCCACTCGCGCGACGTACGCTTCGCATAGCCTTGCTCGTGGTGAATCCCGATGCCCGTCTGGAGGCGACGCAAATAGACCGGGTGCTCGACGGGCTGGGTCAGGAAGGCTTCACGACTGAGGTTGCAGGCGGCATTCGAGTGCGGATCAGAGGGGAAGAACTCTTGGCATTCGATGCGTATACGCGTTATTGAACACCGTGCAAGACTGCCGTTGAACAGCGATTTGCGCCGTTGGTGCCGATTCCGTGACAAATGCGATTCCCATCGGGTAGCGTAACAAGACGTGTAATAATAATCCGGTTATACGAGCGATGAGGAGTCATACATGCATCCCGATTTGACCGAAGTTCTCTTTTCTGAAGAAGCTCTGCACCAGCGCGTGCATGAGATGGGCGAGCAGATTACCAAGGATTATGCCGGGTCTGACCTCATCGTCGTATCAGTTCTGCGCGGGGCAGCCATCTACATGGCAGATCTTGTCCGAGAGATTCAGCTTCCCCTTGAAATGGATTTCATGGCAGTCAGCTCCTACGGCGCATCCACGAAATCTTCGGGTGTTGTCCGTATCATCAAGGACCTGAGCTCTCATATCGAGGGCCGCGACGTCCTCATTGCCGAGGACATCATCGATTCGGGCCTGACGCTCAAGTATCTGATTAAGACTTTTGAGAGCCGTCATCCCAAGTCCATCGAAGTCGCCGCCCTGCTTCGCAAGGAGGGCGTGCAGCAGGCAGATATTGACTGCAAGTATGTTGGCTTTGAATGCCCCAACGCCTTCATCGTCGGCTATGGCCTTGATTACGCAGAACGTTACCGCAACCTTCCGTATATCGGCGTGCTCGACCCGCGCGTCTATAACGGCAGCTGAGCACTCGAGAAAGAAGGAGTTTGCACGTGGAGGAACCGCATTCCCCAAAAAACAAGCAGGATATGACCCCCAAAGGGAACAGGAACCAGAAGGGCTCCAATAACCCGAATGGTTCTGGCTCGCGCAACCTGTTTCTCTATATCCTAATCGGCCTCATTCTCGCCGCCATCATCGGCTCGTCCGCCTTCGGGAGCTTTGGCTCTCGTAGCGATGTAACTGCGCTGACCACGAGCGAGTTCGTCCAGGCTGTCGAAAACGATAGAGTCGTCGATGTGACCTACCATGCCTCTTCGGCAACGCTCGACGGCACCTACTATGCGAGCGACGAAGACTACAAGGATGGGACCACAACCAAGTTCTCGTCCACCTATACAGGCGATGACTCCCTGCAGGAGCTCATGGCGAAGCATCCGAGTATCGTCTACGACGTGGATGTCACCACCTCGAGCTGGATTGTCACTCTGTTGACCACGCTCATCCCGCTCGTGCTTATCTTCGGCATGCTGTTCTTCTTCTTTAACCAGATGAACGGTGCCACCAACAAACAGATGTCGTTTGGCAAGACCAAGGCCAAACGCGTTGACCAGCAGATGTCCAAGGTGCGCTTCTCCGACGTCGCTGGCATCGACGAAGCAGTTGAGGAGCTGCAGGAGATTAAGGACTTCCTTGCGAACCCTGCCAAATACCAGGCGATGGGTGCCAAGATTCCGCGTGGTGTCCTGCTGGTTGGCCCTCCGGGCACTGGCAAGACCCTGCTCGCCAAGGCTGTTGCCGGCGAGGCTGGCGTACCCTTCTTCTCCATCTCCGGCTCTGACTTTGTCGAGATGTTCGTGGGTGTTGGTGCCTCCCGTGTGCGTGACCTCTTCGCGCAGGCTAAAGAAGCAGCTCCCGCCATTATCTTCATCGACGAGATTGATGCCGTTGGCCGCCAACGTGGCACTGGTCTTGGCGGTGGCCATGACGAGCGCGAGCAGACGCTCAACCAGCTCCTCGTCGAGATGGACGGCTTCGAGAGCGATGATTCGGTCATCATGATCGCTGCAACCAACCGTGTCGATATCCTCGACCCGGCGCTTCTCCGCCCGGGCCGCTTCGATCGTCAGATAACGGTTGACCGCCCTGACGCCAAGGGCCGTGAGCAGATTCTCAGGGTCCATGCCAAGGACAAGCCCATGAGCTCCGACATCGATTTCGAGCGTCTCGCTGGTCTCACGAGCGGCTTTACAGGCGCAGACCTTGCCAACTTACTCAATGAGTCCGCCCTCCTGGCTGCCCGCCGCAACAAGACTATCATCACCTCCGACGAGGTCTCGGAGTCCATCGAGCGCGTCGTCGCAGGCCCGGAGCGCAAGGGCCGTATCATGACCGACAAGGAAAAGCGCACCATCGCCTATCACGAGTCTGGCCATGCACTGGTCGGCCATTCGCTCGCTCATGCGGATCCGGTCCACAAGATCTCGATTATCGCTCGTGGCCAGGCACTGGGCTACACGCTCTCCATTCCCTCTGAGGACCGCTTCCTCCAGACCAAGAGTGAGATGATCGACCAGCTTGCCATGTTCTTGGGCGGTCGCGTCGCCGAGGAGATCATCTGGGATGGCGATGTCACGACGGGCGCCTCCAACGACCTCGAGCGTGCCACCAAGATGGCAAAGGCCATGGTGACCCGCTTTGGCATGAGCGACGTGCTGGGCCATCAGGTCTACGGGGAACCCAACCAGGAGGTCTTCCTGGGCCGCGATTTCTCTTCCACGCCCGATTACAGCGAGGGCACGGCCCGCGTTATCGATGAGGAAGTCGCACGTCTCATGACCGAGGCCCACGACACGGCCTACCGCATCCTCACAGAGAAGCGTGCCCAGCTCGACACCATGGCAGATGTCCTGCTCGAGCGTGAGACCGTTGAGGGCAAGGCAGTTCAGGCGCTCCTCGATAACAAGTGGGATGAATACCTTGAGTGGGAGAAGGAGCATAAAGACGAGCTTGCTCACAAAAATGAGCTTGCCTCTACGCTTTCCAAGTTTGCTCCGGGTGATGTGCACCTGAGCCAGCCTGAACCCCTTCCGGGGGAGTGCTCAGATGATGCGGCGCATCCAGAAGAGGAAACTCCCATGGAAGTTCCTTCGCCTCAACCAGAAGGGGAACCTGCACCGCAGGGCGCTGACGATGGCAGGCCGAAACCGCCTGAGATTCGCTAGCATGCCATTGACGGCATTGCTGGAGCAGGAAGTTTCACTTCGGAGGCTTAGAGCTTACACGACATAGATTTGGCCTAGGGGGCGCGTAAACGATTATCGTTTGCGCGCCTCTTTGCATGTCCGGTGTCTCTCATGTCTGCTAAGCTTGCAAGTACAAAACGCTTGTTGAGACAGCGTTGAATGGCGCCAGAGTTTCGTATTAGACCCGCGCTTGCCGGCGCTGTCTGAATATCGTTCAAAAAACGGAAGGACTGCTGAAGGGGAACTGCTATGGATCATGCAAAGATAGAAGAAGGCGTACGCCTCATTCTCGAGGGCATTGGCGAAGACCCCGATCGCGAAGGCTTGCGCAAGACGCCTGATCGTGTTGCCCGCATGTACGAAGAGATTATGTCCGGCCTTAATCAAGACCCAGCGGAGCTCTTTGAGACGAAGTTCAACGAAGGCCACCAGGAAATGGTAATCGTGCACGATATTCCCGTTTACTCCGTTTGCGAGCATCATCTCGTGCCCTTTTATGGTGTGGCTCATGTCGCCTATATCCCCAACGAGAAGGGCGTTATCTGTGGCATATCCAAGCTTGCCCGTCTCGTCGATCTCTATGCCCACCGTCCGCAGGTGCAGGAGCGTCTCACTTCGCAGGTGGCGGATACCTTGGTTGAGCAGATGGATCCGTTGGGTGTTCTCGTGGTGCTTGAGTGCGAGCACCTTTGCATGAGTATGCGCGGCGTTCGCAAGCCCGGTTCCAAGACGACGACTTCCGCCGTTCGCGGCACCTTCCGGAGTTCGTATACCACGCGCACCGAGGCCCTTCAGCTTATCAGGGAGAATCGATAACCATGCAGTGGAAATGCGGAGCGTTCTCTTTTGATATCTCCCGCCCGCTTATTATGGGCGTGCTCAATGTGACGCCCGATTCGTTCAGCGATGGCGGAACGCATAACCTTCCAGACCAGGCGGTTGCCTTCGCGTACGAGATGGTTGCTGCGGGAGCGGACATCATCGATGTCGGGGGAGAGTCCACGCGGCCCGGATCCTCCGAGGTCTCAGAAGAGGAAGAACTTGAGCGTGTCTTGAACGTGGTGAGAGCGCTTGCGGGCGAAGGTCTTCCCGTGAGCATCGATACGCGTCATGCGGGCGTTGCCCGCGCCTGCGTTGATGCGGGCGCTTGCATCGTCAATGACGTTTCAGGCTTTCGCGATGAAGCGATGCGCGAAGTCGCTCGTGCGAGCAGTGCCGGACTTGTGGTCATGCATATGCTGGGGGAGCCCAAGCACATGCAGGATAGTCCTGAGTATGCCGATGTTGTGGCGGAGGTCGAGGAGTACCTCCTCGCCCGTGCCCATGAACTTGAGGCAAGTGGTATCGAATCCGCGCGTATCTGCATTGACCCCGGCCCAGGTTTCGGTAAGACCTTCGAACAGACGAGCACCCTTATCGCCGGCCTTCCTGAGCTGGTCAAAGACGGCTATCCGGTCATGGCCGCAGTCAGCCGCAAGAGCTTCATCGGGAACCGCACGGGAATTGAAACTCCCGCCGAACGGGATTTGCCTTCAGCCCTGTGTGCCGCCGCAGCGTGCGAAGACGGTGCGGTTGTGGTGCGCGTGCACGATGTGGCGCTCACAAAGCGTATGCTTGAATCTTCCCGCCATGCCGTTGTCGCGCTCGGCTCCAATATCGAGCCCCGCCTCGAGTACCTCGATGCCGCTGTCGATGCGCTCAACAGAACGCCTGGTATCTGGATTACTCGTCTCTCCTCGTATGTGGAGACTGAGCCTGCATACTATGCCGACCAAGACCGGTTTGCCAACGCCGTGGCTCTTGTCCAGACCTCGCTTTCGCCCGAGGAGCTTCTAGCGGAACTGCACCGCATCGAGCAGGAGCAGCACAGGGAGCGTCACTTTGCCAATGGGCCGCGCACGCTCGATTTGGACATCGTGGATTATGAGGGCGTGGTTTCGGGTGACGCGGATCTTGTCCTGCCGCACCCGCGAGCCCTTGAACGCGATTTCGTGATGACGCCGCTTTTGGAAGTCGCCCCTGGCTACGTATTCGCAGACGGGACCACGGCATCAACTGAGCAGATTCAGTACGGACGCATCACGAGCATCCTTCGTCACCGACCGTAACCTGCTCGTGATAGTGGTGGAGCATCGATTGCCCCATAATTCGAGTGCGCGTCTGCGTCATCACTCCGTGTAGGCCATTGGCGTTTGCAATCGCACGGTGGGATAATGGCGTTTTTACGACAGTGAGGCAATTTGCCCTCATGTGTATAGTGTGTTTTGGTAATATCTGCGTAAATGTGTTTTAAACGTTGCAGTAAGCAGGAGAGGAGCCCATTCATGGATGAAGCTGGTATCGAGGAACTTCTCGATGAGCTGGCAGAGCGTATCGAGCAGTCCAAGCCCGTCCTGGGCAATAGTCAGAAGCGCCAGGTGGAAATCGCCCCTATTTTCGAGATTCTCGATGAGATCCGCGATATCTTCCCTGAGGAGCTTCGCCAGGCTCGTATTATCGTCCGCGACCGCCAGGGCATGATCGAGGCGGCAGAAATCGACGCAAACCGCATTCTCGAAGATGCGGAGCGCCAGGCAGACCAGCTTGCAAGCGAGCAGGAAGTCGTTCGCCGTGCCGAGCAGAAGGCCACCGAAATCATCGATGACGCCATGGCGCGCGAGCGCGAGATGCGCGTCGGTGCGGAGGATTACGCAGACCAGGTCTTCGCAAACCTCGAGACCAATCTCGATAACCTCCTCAAGAACGTCACCCGCTGCCGCGATCGCCTCAATAGCGGCCCGCAAGACTAGCTTTTCTCGAGGATCTGCCTGATGACACCGTTCTCGGTTTCCATATACCCCGAGCTCGAGGAGACGGGAGGCTATGTCGAGCTTTCCGGCGTTCTCGACGAGCCATGCTATTACCGGGGTGATATCAAGTTTGATACGCCCAAGGGCATAGCCTATAACCTGCAGCTTTCCAATACCGGCGAGGCAATTCTGCTCACCGGTACGGTCAGCACGCACGCCCATACCATCTGCGATCGCTGCCTGGAACCTGCCAAACTTGATGTCGAGGGCGAAGCGGAGGGCTACTACCTGCTCGAGAAGGCAGACCAGGTTGAAGGCAAGGATGTAGACGAATTTGATTGCGTGGACGAAAAGGGTAATATCAACCTCTCCGATGCCCTGCTCGGCGCGCTCGTCTATGCAACACCCTTTGTGGTGCTCTGCAAAGAGGACTGCAAGGGCCTTTGCCCACATTGCGGTGCCAACCTCAACGAGGGGTCCTGCTCATGCGATGCCGACGATGACATCGACCCGCTCAGCCCCTTTGCCGCTCTCAAAGACTTCAAGTTTGATAACAACTGATGGGCTATAAGACGTATATCTGCCCCGTAGAGCGCGACTGCGGGGGCTGCGAGCTGCTCAGCGTGCCATACCCCAAACAGCTCGAGAGGAAGAGTGCCTATATTCAAGACCTCTTCAGCGAGTTCGAGTGCGAATACGAGGGTGTCAAGGGCATGGCAGATCCCCGTTTCTACCGCACCAAG
>CADBRF010000157.1 GCA_902796975.1 uncultured Coriobacteriaceae bacterium | reverse complement strand
TGCGCGAGCTGCTCGACAATCGTATCGAGAACCTCAGATTTGTCTATTGCCGCTCGAGCGAGTTTCTCTCGGTCCTGCTCCGTCCACGTTTCTTCTTTGCCCATAAACGACGCTACCTCCATCCCAGCACGAACACGCATGCGAGAACATAGCCTCACAACGTTGCACCGAAGAGGCTCCAGCGCATACGATGCGTAGGGCTATGCCCGAACAGGCAAAAGTCCTCGTGCGTGTGTTTAACGTCTAGTCGTTATTGTAGCCCCTGAACTGGGGTACGCGGCGGCGGATTTCGCCCTGGACGACACCGTTTCTTTCGCCCATCGGCACGTAGCTCCTAGTCACGTTGATGGATTTGTAGGCGGGGCGCATGATGCGCTTGCTGCTGGCAATCTCCTCGAACCGGTGCGCCGCCCATCCTGCCATACGCGCGCAGGCGAAGATGGGGGTGTAGAGCTCCTCGGGGATGCCCAGCATGCGGTAGACAAGGCCGGAGTACATATCGATGTTGGCGCAGATCATCTTGCCCGCGCCCTTCTTCTCGTAGATGATTTCGGGCGTGAGCTTTTCTATGGTTTCGATGAGGTGGAACTGGTCCTCGTATTCCGTTCCCTCTACCAGCTTGCAGGCGTATTTCTTGCAGAGCTTCGCGCGCGGGTCGCTCTTGGTGTAGAGCGCGTGGCCCATGCCGTAGATGAGGCCGCTCTGGTCGTAGGCTTCTTTGCGGAGAATCGAACGGAGATAATCTGCCACCTGCCCTTCGTCATGCCAATCCCGCACATGCTCCATGAGGTCTGCCTGCATGCCGGCAGCGCGGATGTTGGCGCCACCGTGGCGGGGCCCCTTGAGCGAGCAGATGCCACCCGCATAGGCGGAATAGGGGTCTGTGCCCGAAGAGGTGAGGCAGCGGGTGGTGAAGGTGGAGTTGTTGCCGCCGCCATGCTCAGCGTGGAGCATGAGCATGATGTCGAGCATGTGCGCTTCCTCGGGCTTCCAGGTGCGGTCCTGGCGGAGCATGTAGAAGATGGTCTCCGCCGTTGAAAGCTTCGGGTCAGGCGGGTTGATGTACATGGGTTCGCCCTGTTCCTGGGCGATGAGCAGGTAGGAGAGCACGGCGATACGCGGAAGCTGGCTCAAGAGCTCGGTTGCGACAGCGATTTCGTGCTCTGCCGTGGGCTCGAGGTCTTCCGCCTGCGGGTCTGAAGCGTAGAGCATGAGCACCGAGCGCGCCATCATGTTCATGACGTTGCGGCTCGGATTGTTCATGATGAGGTTGTTGACGAAGTTCTTGGGCAGGTCGCGACGCTCGCCAATGCGCTGATTGAACCAAGCGAGCTGCTCGGTGGTGGGCAGGTCCCCGCCCCACAGCAGAAACGTTAGTTCCTCGAAACCAAAGCGGTTTTCCGAGGCAGCAGCGTTGACAAGGTCGTTCAGGTCATAGCCACGAAGAGTGAGCTTGCCTTCGTCTGGGACCTTTTCTCCATCGTCGATGAGATAGCCATGGACGTTGGAGATGGAGGTGAGGCCGACGAGCACGCCGGTTCCATCGGCATTGCGAAGGCCGCGTTTGACGTGGTAGTGGTCGTAATCCGTCTTGTCGAATTCGCTATATGCGCCAAAACGATCCGCGAGGTTGAATGAACCCGTAACGTCAGTCATGCGCTGCCTTCTTTCGGGGGGAATGGAGAGGTGTGCGGGACCCGTATGAATGTTCAGATTATAGCGCAGGGCGAAAAGCCAATTGTTTCCAGTGTTTGACATAACGCCGGGCGTGTTCAAACGGTGTTGTGGCGGAGGAGGAGGCTCGTTCGTTGACGTGTGGGCTTTGGGACGTTTCATCATTTCTGCAGGTGCAGGGCATTCCGATCGCGCGCGATTATCGGATCTGCTAACCTGGCACTACACAGCGAATGAAGGGCACACCAGTGAGTAATGTAGACTGGAGTTCAGAAAAAATAACCAATTATGCAGCCGTACAGCTCGAGCGATCGCTGCGGACGGGATTTCTCGACCGAACTTCGCCCTCGGAAGCAACATTGCGCCCACAGCTCGTTGCCAACAATCAAGTCGAGCATCTCGACACGCTTTCCGTACTAAAACGCGAGCTTCTGGCTTGTGACCATTTCGATTTTTCGGTCGCCTTCATTGCCAATTCTGGCGTGCAAATTCTTATTGGGACCCTTATCGAACTGGAAGAACGCGGCATCCCAGGACGCGTTCTCACCACTACATATTTGGATTTCAATAGCCCCGATGCCCTCGAGCGTCTGTCCCGGTTCAAAAACATCGAACTCAGAGTGTACGAGGGCAGTCTGCACACCAAGGGCTACTTTTTCGAGAATGGCGAGATGCGCACGCTGCTCGTGGGAAGTTCGAACCTCACCCAAAGCGCGCTTAGGACCAACCAGGAATGGAATCTGTTGCTCCATTCGAGCGCGCAGGGGAGCATCGTCGATGATGCAGCTGAGGAGTTTGACCGCCTTTGGGAAAACCCGAACACCAAGCCTATAACTCCGGAATGGCTGGCTGAATATCGCGCGCATCATGTTCCTCCTACGCTCAGGAAGACTCCCAAACTAACAACTGTTTCTCGGCAACAACACGCGAAAGTTCCGGTGGAGCTTGCCAACTCCCCCATCGAGCCCAACCTCATGCAGCGGAAAGCCCTCGCGAATATCGAACGTCTCAGGAGAGCCGGCGAGTCGAAAGCGCTGCTCATCAGCGCAACTGGCACAGGCAAGACCTACCTAGCAGCGCTTGATGTTCGCACCCAGATGCCCAAGCGTATGCTCTTCGTCGTCCACCGCGAGCGAATCGCGCAATCCGCCCTCAGGAGTTTTGAGCGGGTTATTGGAGACTGCAAGACCTATGGGATTTTCACCGGCGGCAAACATGATTCGCAGGCAGACTATCTCTTCTGCACTGTTCAGACGCTTGCCCGCCATCTGGGAGATTTCGAGCACGACGAGTTCGATTACATCATCATTGACGAAGCACACAGGTCTGGAGCAGAGAGCTATCTCAGGGTGCTCAACCACTTCAGCCCGAAGTTTCTGCTCGGTATGACGGCAACTCCCGACCGCACAGATGGCTTTGATATCTACAGGCTCTACGGGAACAACATCGCCTATCAAATCACCCTGCAGGACGCGGAGGAAAATGACCTGCTCGCGCCCTTCCACTACTTTGGCATCACGGATCTTTCAGTGGACGGAGAGGAGATCAACGAGGCAAGTGATTTCACCCGCCTCACCAGTGCAGAGCGAGTGCGACACATTATCAGTCAAATCGAGCAGTATTCAGTTGGCGGCGAACGCCACGGGCTCATTTTCTGCTCTCGCAAAGAAGAGGCACTGCGGCTCTCGGAGATGTTTAACCAGCGAGGATTCCGCACCTGCGCTCTAACGGGCGAGGATACCGACGAGAAACGCAACAAAGCAGTGGAGCGTCTCGAAGCTGACCAAAGCAAATGCGATGACTGGCTCGAATACATTTTCACCGTCGATATCTTCAACGAAGGTATCGATATCCCCTCGCTGAACCAGATTGTCATGCTGCGTCCAACGGAGTCTGCCATTGTCTTTGTGCAGCAACTTGGTCGTGGTCTGCGAAAATCCCAGAACAAAGAGTACGTGCTCGTCCTCGACTTCATCGGAAATTATCAGAAGAGCTTTCTCATCCCGGTTGCCCTTTCTGGCGATCGCAGCGGTAACAAAGACACCATCCGCCGCTATGTAGATGAAGGGAGTCGCCTCATCCCCGGCTGCTCGAGCGTGAGCTTCGACCGGGTCGCCAAAGAGCGTATATACCGAACGCTCGACACGGCACGATTTGGGGACATTCGAAGCTTGCGGGAAGGGTACACGAACCTGAGAAACATGCTCGGACGCATTCCCAACCTTGCGGATTTCGACCTCTACAACTCGATTGATCCACTTCTTATCTTTAACAATAACTCGCTTGGGTCGTATCACACCTTCTTGAGAAAGTACGAAAAGGAGTACCCGGTAACATTCAGCAAGGACGAAGAAACGGCCTTAGTTTATGTCTCGAAGTTTCTCGCAGCGGGCAAGCGCCCCCATGAGTTGCTTGTGCTCGAGCAGCTCATGCACAGCAATATGAGATACCTAAGCGACGCACATTATCAGCAGCTCGTTCACGAAGAACCTGCTTATCTGCCCGCATCTATTGCCTCGGTCTCCTCTATGCTCAGCGCTCAGTTCTTTACAGGGTCTCAAGCTGCTACCTTCAAGGACTGCAAGCTCGTCGAGCACACGGGGAGCAAATTCGTCAGGAGCGAGCTACTCGAACGTCTCCTTGGGAATCAAGAGTTTAGCCGCCAGCTTGCAGAGGTAATCGAATTCGGGCTTGAGCGTTTTCATACACGCTATGAGAAAACCTATCTCGGCACGAATCTCGTTCTCAATGAGAAATACACCTATTTCGACGTATGTCGTCTGCTCAACTGGAAGCAGAATGTAAACGGACAGAACATTGGCGGATACAAGTACGACGAATACACCAACACCTTCCCCGTATTTATCAATTACGAGAAGGCAGACGATATCACGGACACCACGCGCTATGAAGACAGGTTCCTAGATAACCGTCATCTTGTCGCCATCTCAAAATCGAATCGTTCCTTGGAAAGCAAGGATATCCAGCGACTCGAAAACGCTGTCGGTAGCGGCATGCGCATCTATCTGTTTGTACGGAAGAACAAGGACGATGCGGAGAGCAAGGAGTTCTATTTCCTTGGCGCAATGCACCCAACAGGCATGTTCAAAGAAATCCGCATGGTAAACACGAATACGAGTGCAGTAGAGATAGGCTACGAGCTCGAGACACCTGTCAAAGACGAACTCCTCGATTATCTCACCAGCGGAAATGTAGCATAGCGGGGCATAACGCCAGGAAGGTTGCTGCGGTGGAGGGCATAGGGCAGCCAAGGTTGCAGGCGGGCGCAGAGATGGCGGGGTTATGCCCTGCTGACCCGGGCGCGAAGGCTGGTCTTGAGGGCATGAAGTGGCAAGGGTTGCAGCCCCAGAGGGCACGGAGCGGGCAGGGTTGCAGCCGGGTGCAGAGATGGAGGCGTTGTGCCCTCTCCGGGGAGCCCCGGGAGCGGGAAAGAGGGCATGGAGCCGCAAGCCTGCAGCAGTGGAGGGCATGAAGCGGGCAGGGTTGCAGGCGGGTGCAGAGATGGCGGGGTTATGCCCTGCTGCCACGAGAAATGGGCGCGAAGGTGAGCCCGCGACTAGATAATTCCCTGATCCTTGAGGGCTTGAACGACCTCGATATCCGCGGGGAGCCAGTCGAGCTCGTCAACCGTTCCGGCATCAACCCAACAAGCGGCCTTATGTTCCAGCAGCGTTGGCTTTGCCCCAATCACGCTGCAGAGATAGCAGCGCATGTTCAGATGAAAAGTCGGATAGTCGTAGTTCACCTCGTAGACGAACCGTTCAACATCCACCGTTGTCGCGAGTTCCTCATGAATTTCGCGAACCAGCGCCTCTTCAGGCGTCTCCCCCGGCTCGACTTTGCCGCCGGGAAATTCCCAACCACCTTCGAACTCACCATAACCGCGCTGCGTTGCGAGAATCTCCCCATCGTGGTGGATAACCGCTGCAACGACTTTGATTGACTTCATGAAATACTCCCCTATCTATGCGAACCGGCCCATTGTAGCCCAGGCGTCCGCATGGAAAAAGATCACCAGAACTGTGCCCGTAGACGAAAAACGCGGGAATCTCCAACCGCACCGAAGCTTAGGCGCAATCTGAGTTGTGGCTTCTATACATACGTTATTTTGCACATATTTTGCACAGTATTGCTATAATCAAACCACTTGCAGGAGACGCGAGAGAGTAGAAGCATGAGCCAATCTACCGCGCTCCCCGAGATTCGCCCCATCAGCGATCTCCGTACAAACCTCAATGAAATTGAGGCACATGCGGCAGCATCCGGAGAGCCCATCATTCTCACCCGCAACGG
>CADBRF010000156.1 GCA_902796975.1 uncultured Coriobacteriaceae bacterium | reverse complement strand
GCATCGAACTTGAGCAGAGCAGCTGCAGCCACAAAGAGCAAGGCGGTGAGACGCGCGGGTATGTAGCCCATCACGTCGTCAAGCCGGGCGCCGGCCGTTCCGAAATACCGGTATTTCTCGTTGCGGTAGCCCAGCATCGAGTCCATCGTGTTGACCGCCTTGGCAAGCATACCCAGCGGTGCACCGCCGATAAGAAGCCAGAAGAGAATGGAGATTTCGCCATCGTTCGTGTTCTCGGCGACCGTCTCGACCGTGGCTCGCGAGATGCCCGCCTCATCGAGACGATCGGTGTCGCGGCCAACGATCATGGAAACGGCATGACGCGCGCCGGGGAGGTCACCTGCCACAAGAGGCTCCCTCACTGCGTTTGCCGCATCGGCAAGGCCTCGACACGCCAAGAGCTGATAGGTCCAGAAAGCGGTGAGGGCTGCAGGCAGGAGCGGATGAATAAGCCCGAGAGCCCGGAGCAGGAGGGCAGGCGCGACGAGCGCCACCGAGCAGACGATGACCGCCATGACAGCGCCGCCCGCGCGCTCCCCCGCCTTCGTTGCCGGAAAGAGGCGACGGAGCGGCGGCTCAAGCGCCCATATGAGCTTGCCAAAGAGAACGGCTGGCGAAATGGACGAGACGCGCTCTCCCAGTAGAAGATCTGCGAAAAAGCCTATGACGATGGCGGCGGTTGTGAGAAGGGCGGCGTTCATTGCATGCTCCTCTTCGAGGGCGCCTGAACGACATCGAGTCTATGATGCGCCCACATGACGACATCCGTCCGGACCGTCCAGCACTGACCCGGCGGCGTCTGCCAGTGGAAGTAGCCGTGAGCCGGACGCGCATAGCCCCCGAGAATGGACATGTTCGTTCCCCCATGCCCGACAATGCGAAGGAGCTCGTCTCCACGGGCAAGCGCAGTGTCCACCAGTTCGTCAAAGGCGGCGCAAACTCGTGCCTGAAATTCGAACAGCGCCTCTCCGTTGGGGCAGGGCGCTTCGCAATAGCTGTCGACCCAGGCCCTATAGGCTTGGTCGTCTTTCATATCCTCCCAGTTGCGCCCTTCGAAATCGCCGAAATCCATCTCCTCGAAACCGGGGATGGTCTGAATTTGAGCATGGGGGAAGAGAATGCGAGCGGTTTCAAGACATCTGATCCGCGGGCTTGCGTAGACCACCTGTTCGGCCTCATCTACACAGACAAGGTCCGCCCGCCCCTCTTCGCAGAGAGGCTCGTCTGTGGTGCCAAGATAGACATGACGAAGATTTCCAGCGGTGCGCCCGTGGCGGTAGAGTTCGATAATCACGTGGCAGGGACCTCGCCCTTTATGACTTCGGCAATGCCGCAGTAGACACGCACAACTATGGTGGCGCGTTTTGCGAGCTCGCAGGCAAGTCTGCCCACGTGCTCCCGATGGGCGCGATCTGCAGCATCGATGGGAACTAGGCCGCAACCAACCTCATTGCAGATGACAACCTCGTATCCCGCAAGGTCATCGGCCGTTGTGGAATCGGAAAGCTCCTGTACGTCGAAGAGCACAGGAGTTGCAGCGCCTAGTTCGGACGCCATCTGATCTTCCGCATAGCCCAGATAATCGTGGACCCATGCGCGCTTACCCGCGTACAGCCCGCCCGTAACGAAGATCATCTGCGGGCCTCCTCACCCTCTGCATCTATACCAGAAGCGCTATGACAGCTCCCGCCACCCCGAAAAGCTCGGCATTCTGCAGGAACCAGCCGGCAAGATCACCCGTAATCCCGCCGAAAACATGCGCGCTCATCACACGATACCACGCGAACATGAGAACGACACCCGCAACTGCACCAATCCCCACCGTTCCAGAGAAGATGATGACTGCCGCAGCGGCAACAATAAAGATGGCGCCGTCTCCTATGCGGACGAGCCTTTTTGCTGCCATATCGGCAAAGGTGTGAACGAGTCCGCTCCCCTTTGCGGGTTTGAAGGCGGCAACAGCGAAACCAGACGCCGCCCTCGTCATCACGTAGACAGAGGCGAGAACAAACGCCGTCTGCATGCTGAGAGGGAGCTCAGTTGCAAAACCGAAATAGAGAACAAGATACGCGCCAACTGCGATAACCGCGAAAGCACCCGTATGCGAATCGCTCATAATCTCGAGCTTGCGGTCGCGAGAGGCATGGCTTGCAAGCGCATCGGTGGTATCGCAGAAGCCATCCATGTGAATGCCCCCGCTCACGAGAAGCGGGAAGAAGGTAAGACCCGCCGCATAAAGCGCACTGTTTACGCCAAGCCACAGCGAAAACGCGGTCCATGCCCAGACAATGAGACCGATAACCACGCCAACGAGCACGAACGAAATGAGGGAACCCCGCATGTTGCGGTCGTTCCACTCGAACTGGGGCATGGGAATCGCCGAGAACATGGAGATGCCCACGGCAAGGGTTTGAAGGAAGATTTTCACGCAACCGCGGCTTCCGCATTGGCGCCAAGCAGGGAGGCGTCGCCCTTTTGGACAATCGGAACACCGGCAACGACCTCGACAACGAGGTCAGCACGGACATTAACGTGGCTCACGAGGGCGGAGAGCGCAAGCGCGTACTGCTGCATCTCGGGGGTATCGGGAATGTTGTCACCGAAGATGTCGACGCCCACGATGATGGCGTTTCGTGCCTTGTCGCACAGGCGGTTAACGCCGCGAACCGCGATGCGTTCTGCCATCGCAGCATTCATCGAAGAAGCATCCATGATGTCGCCGAGGAGCGTGCCCAAATCTTCGAGCATCACGCTCTCACCAGGCATGAGCTGAACGTCCGTGATATCGCCCGGGCATTCGATGGTGCGCACGTGAAGAGCTTCGCGCTGCTTTACGTGCTTTGCAACACGCTCGCGGGTTTCCTCATCGTAGACAGGCATCGTCGCGACATATGCGCGGGGACCGACACAGCTTGCGAACAGGCGCTCTGCAATCTCGCTCTTGCCACTTGCCGCGCCACCATAAACTAGAATAATCATTCCTGCTCCTCGTCAAAATGTTCGTAAGCGTCGATATTGATGTCGTCGAACGTGCTCATCTCGTTGAACACTGCAAAGCCCATGTCAATGAGGGGCATGGCGGCAACTGCGCCCGTTCCCTCTCCCAACCGCATGCCAGCAGTAATCATAGGT
>CADBRF010000155.1 GCA_902796975.1 uncultured Coriobacteriaceae bacterium | reverse complement strand
CGCGCCGCCGCCTCCTTGTCGCCGATGGTGGCGGAGAGGCCGATGCGGCGGGGGCGGGTGCCCGATTGCCGGGCGAGCCGCTGGATAAGGCAGAGACACTGGCCACCCCGGTCAGACCGCATGAGCGAATGGACCTCGTCGATGACGATGTAGCGAAGGTCTCCGAAGAGACGAGGGATTGCCTGGTGCTTGTGGAGCAGCATGGATTCGAGCGATTCCGGCGTGATCTGCAGGATGCCACTCGGGTGCTTCATGAGCTTGGCTTTGCGCGATTGGGCGACATCGCCATGCCAGCGCCAGACGGGAATATCTGCTTCCTTGCAGAGCTCGTTAATTCTGCCAAATTGGTCGTTGATAAGGGCCTTGAGCGGGGCTATGTAGACGATGCCAATGCTCGATGACGGGTTTTCATAGAGCTCGGTGAGCATGGGGAAGAAGGCGGCTTCGGTCTTTCCTGAGGCAGTTGAGGCGGAGAGTAGGACATTGTCTTCGGTGTTGAAGATGGCGTCTGCTGCCGCGACCTGCACCGCGCGCAGGCTTTCCCAGCCGTGCGTGTAGATGAAGTCCTGTATGAAGGGTGCGTAGCGGTCGAAAACATCCATGGGGTTTCCTTACAGCGTGAACTCGACGAAGCCCTGCTGGTCATCACGGGTGAAGCCATCCGATGCATGGGCGGCCTTCGCCTGCTCTGGGCTGCTGCTTTGCCCCCGATTCAGGAACTGCTCGCTTTCCATGAGACCGGCAAGGTCGGTGCTCGGGTTCTGGTAGAGGATGTCGAGCAGCTCGATGAAGTCGCGGATGACCTCGCGAGGCGTGATATGAGTGGTTGCCCCCACGCGTTCGAACTCGGTCTTGATGAAGAGGGCGAGGTCCTCGTCTGTGAGGGTGGGCTCGTAGCCGAAGAGGCCGGCGTGAATGTCCTGCAGCTTGCCTGCCAGCACGAGGAGCTCCTCGTAGGTGAGGGGGACGAGACGGATGATGGGCGCCAGCATGTCCTTGTATTCCTGCCCGGCAAAACGGCCCTCGGCCAGACGGCTGCGGAGCGCCTCGTAGGAGTAGATGCCGCGGCGCCGGTCTTCAACTGCCTGGGGCGTTCCTCCCATGATAATGCCCAGGTAGTGGGCCTTGCCCTGCATGGTGTCGTTGTACATCGTGAGAATTTTCTCGTAGTTGTACTCACGGGATTTTGAGTTGGGGATTTTGTAGATGTTCACGAGTTCGTCGATGAGCACGAGCATGCCCGCGTACCCCGCCTGCTTGAGGAAGATGGCGAAGAGCTTGAGGTAATCGTACCAGTCACCATCGGTGATGCAGATGCCCACGCCAAGTTCGCGGCGGGCTTCCGTCTTATTGACATATTCACCGCGGAACCACTTGACCACCCGTCCCTTTGCGTCTTCATCTCCGGACAGGTGGGCACGGTAGTAGGTGATGAGGAGCTGGGCGAAATCGAACCCGTGCACCATCTCGTAGAGCGTATTGACCGCCGTGTAAATGCGCTGCTCCACAAGCTGGGAAAACTGGGAATCTTCCGGCGTGACGCCCGCCTCTGTTGCCACCGCGCTCTGAACTCCCGAAATCCAGCGGTCGAGGATGAGGGTGAGCGCACCGCCCTCTGGCCGGGTCTTGGTGGACATGTTGCGGATGAGCTCGCGGTAGGTGGCAAGCCCTTGCCCATTGGAGCCGTGCAGACGGCGTTCGGGGGAGAGGTCAGCATCGACCACCACGAAATTGCGATCCATTGCATAGGCGCGGATGGTTTGGAGAAGGAAGCTCTTGCCCGAGCCGTACTTGCCCACGACAAAGCGGAAGGTCGCTCCGCCATCGGAGATGATGTCTACGTCATGGAGGAGGGCGTCGATTTCCTGCTCGCGTCCAACCGCGATATAGGGGAGGCCGATGCGTGGAACGACGCCGCCCTTGAGCGAGTTAATGATCGTGTTCGCTATGCGCTTGGGTACCTTCTTCATGCCCCAATCAATCCTCTCAGGTCCTCAATGTAGTCCTCGATGAGCTCGGATGTACCAGAGCTGGCATCGATGACGATATCGGCAAATTCATCGTAGAGCTTTTCGTTGATGCTCTCCGCCAGGATGGATGCCATTACGTGGTGGTCTCGCTCGAAGGCGGTGGCGTCTTCGCCTGCCAGAAGACAGGAAAGGAAGGCGCGTTCCTCGGCGGTGAGCAGGTCCTGGTCTGCGTCAACCGCTTCGCCGGAAGTGCCCCCGGGGCTGCCCGAGTTTGCAGACGCTGGGGCCTCGGGCGCTGGGCCGGGGGCAGCAGGGCTTGCGGACGTTGGCGCCTCTTGGACTGGCGCGGAGGCGGGAATGCTAGCGGGCGTTAGCGCCTCTTGTACTGATGCAGTGACAAGGGGGCTTGCGCTGTTGCCGACATCCACCTCGTCTGCGACAGATTCTTGCGGTGTATCCTCCGCACTGCTCTCGGGCTGGGATGCCGTTTCAGGAGATGCGGCGGCAACCTCCGGCGCAAGCAGGGGGGCGAAGCCGTCCTCCTCATCGACGATGAGTTTTTCCGCCGTTGTCTCTGCGGCGCGGCGGATGGAGCTGAGCTTGCCCAAATCTATGTGAACTGCCCGGGCTTTCGCTTCTTCCTCCTGGGCGTGCACGGATTTTGCCGCCTCGCGAATGATGGTGAGCACGTATTTGGGCATGGCGGGGCAGACGGTTGGAAGCACGTCCGCCCAGACCTCACGCATAATGGCGTCCACACATTCGAAGAGGGTGGAAATCCAGTTGCTCGCATTGGCAGTATCGTAGTGCTGGTGGAACCAGAGCCCCTCCCGGCAAAGGAAGGTGTTGACCTGGTCAATCTGGTAGTCCGCATCGTGTGTGCCGAGTGGGTTCGCAAAAACAGAGCCCTTGAAGATCTGGTAGCGGTCAAGCTTGGGGCGGCCCAGGAGATGGTCAGCAAGGCTGGTCTTGCGGTGCTTGTCGAAGTGCGCTGCTACGCCCAGGTAACTTGCAACGGCAACCTTCTGGAAGGCCTCCTCGTGGGCCTGCCTGCTCGCCAGTTCGTCCGCCTCGAGGATGTTGAGGGTTTCGAGGGCGCTGAAGAGGGCGAGGCTCGAATGTGCCGCAGGGTGGAGGAGGGCAGACACTGCCCGGTCTTCCTGCTGGTTCACCGCCTGCTCAAGCAGCGAGGGATCGAGCCCGTAGTAAATAACGTAATCGTCTTTCCAGGCGGCGAGATACTGGTGGAACTGGCGAGAAGACTCGAGCTTGCCATACGCTTTCGCGAAGGCGCAGAGCTGCTCGTAGCCTTCCTCGGGCGTGCCGGCGCCGATGCCGTTGATGAGCTCGTAGAGGTAGACGAAGGCAAAGGAGAGCTGCCCGCGCTCTATATTTCCTCGCCGCACCTTAGTGCGCCAGGAGAAATAGGCTCTGAGCTGGGCATTTGTCATGTCCTCGTAGGTTGGATAATAGCGGGAGAAGGTCTCTTCTTGCTCGAAATCGTCCTCATAGGACTGGAGGAGCTGAGCTTGGGCATAGAATACCGCAGGGGTGCTGCTGAAACGGTATTGGGGAGATTTTGCCAATTGCCGGGCGGAACGAATCTCGTCGGGGATGAAGGACTTCATCTGCCGACCAGTCATGAGGATGGGTTCATCTTGATAGACTGCCGAGGAGAAGCTCGCCTTTTCCTTGATGCGGGCGTCGAGACGCGCGCGGAGCTCATCAACGCTCAGCTGTGCTTTGTCCCTATGAACACGGTATCTCGCCGCCATCCTTTTCTCCATCCGTTCGCGCCTGCCTGTGCAAGCGTTCTCACAGTATAGGCGATACATGCGAACAAATGTACGGTATACAAGAAAATCTCCGTGCGCCGGACAAAGCGACGGGAACATGGCAAAGGCGTGTATTCCCTGTGGAGTGAGTTTGAGTTGCCTGCGCAATGTGGGAATTCGAGTATGCTTTTATACGTATTCAAGCTTGTGAGGAGAATGAATGGAAGCCGTCGAGTCGAACACCACAATCCATACCACGCCCGAAGACTGGGCAGATGCGCCACAGGATTTGCGCGCTGGCTCTGCGACGGGCAAGAAGAAACATCATAAGACGCTAATCGGGCGCGTTTTCCGCATTATTGGCGGCATTATTCTTATGCTGGCAGGTCTCGTCATGCTCGTTCTGCCTGGTCCTGGTCTCTTGGCCCTTGCTGGTGGCGCAGTGCTTGTTGCCTCGGCCTTTGATATCGACCTGACCGACCGGTTCAAGGCATGGCGCGCCAAGCAGAAGGAAAAGGAAGCGCGCTAGCCCTTTCACCGGCTGCCGGCCTCAGTGGCGGCCGCATCCACAGTCTGCCCGGCAATTGCAGCTCCTAACCCGCATGGCTGGTATGGCGGCAGTTTTTGTTCCGCCCAATTCTCCTCTTCATGCCGGCATCCGACCCGGATTTCTCCCGCTCGTCCAGCGTCCTTGGGCGGCGGTGCCGATTTCGCCGCCCTGACCTTCTGTACCATTCCCGACCACGTCTATAATTTCTCCATATTTCTATTTTGATCGTGGCCCTGGCTCTGAGGAGATGCCGTGGCCCAAGGAGAGGAATCGGGATGGATAAGTTCTTCAAGATTTCCGAACGCGGAAGCTCCATCGGCCAGGAGGCCATTGGTGGCTTTACCACGTTCCTCGCGATGGCCTACATCATCGCAGTCAATCCGGGCATTCTTACGGCGGCGGGCATTCCGTTCAATGCCGCGCTCACGGCGACCTGCTTCGGCGCCGCGCTCATGACGCTCATCATGGGCCTCGTTGCCAACCGCCCGCTCGCTCTGGCAAGCGGCATGGGCATTAACTCCATTGTCGCTTTCAGCATCTGCATGGGCGAGAACGCAGTTGACTGGCGAGTTGCCATGGCTATCGTCTTCCTCGAGGGCATCGTCATCCTCATCCTCGTTCTCTGTGGTCTGCGCAAGGCCATCATGGACGCGATTCCCGCATCGCTTCGTCACGCCATCGGCATCGGCATTGGCCTCTTCATCGCCTTCATCGGCCTCAAGGGCGGCGGACTCATCGTTGCAAACGAGTCGACGCTCATCAGCTTTGGCGATGTCACCAACCCCACCTGCCTGCTCGCGCTCATCTCCATTGTGCTCGCCATTGTCTTGCGCGTGCGCAATGTCAAGGGCGACCTGCTCATCTCCATCATCGTCTGCACCATCATTGGCATCCCCATGGGCGTTACGCCGGTTCCCACGAGCTGGGATTTCGGCCTGGACTTCACCGGCTTTGCTGCTCCCTTCCAGACGATTCCCGGCACCGATACCATCGCTATCGTGCAGTGCTTCACCGAGCCCTTCCTCCTGCTCTTCGTGTTCTCGCTGCTCATGAGCGACTTCTTCGACACGATGGGCACCGTTGTGGCTGTTGGTGAGCAGGGTGAGTTCACCGATAAGGACGGCAACGTCGAGAACATCCAGTCCATCCTCACCGTCGACTCCGCCGCAGCTGCTGTCGGTGGCTTCCTCGGCGCGAGCTCCATCACGACCTTCGTCGAGTCTGCTTCCGGCGCTGCTGCTGGTGCACGCACGGGCTTCTCCAACGTCATCGTCGCAGCTCTCTTCTTTGTCTTCGCCTTCTTTGCCCCCATCGTGGGCATGGTGAGCGGCGCTGCTACCTGTGGCGCGCTCGTTATCGTGGGCTACCTCATGCTCTCCGATATTGTCAACATCGAGTGGGATTTGACGGAGTTCGCGTTCCCGGCATTCCTCATCATCGTGGGCATTCCGTTCACCTACTCCATCACCAACGGCATCGGCCTCGGCTTCATCGCCTACTGCCTCATCATGATCTTCAAGGGCAAGGCCAGGGAAGTCAGCCCCCTCATGTGGATTGCTGCAGCTGCCTTCCTCATCATGTTCATCATGCTGTAGCGCTGTAAGCTGCATAGATTGCTTTGCTGGCGGCTGCTCCTCATTCAGGGGCAGCCGCTTTCTTGTTCCATGCGCCGTATATCTATACAGCAGCATCAGAAGTTGCACATCGAAGGCAAAATTTGCCCGGGAAATTCTGGGGCGGCAAAATTCCCTTTAAATGCACATGTGAAGGAAGAGCGCTGAGTACGAAACCGCCTCTTGCGAGAGAAAACCCCTGTTGAATAAGGTGGCTCACTGTCTGGGATAAACGCCAAATTCTGAAGAGGTGTGCATTTAAAGCAAATTCTGCCCAAAGGAAAATGAGCGGGCAAAAAATCGCTTAAATGCATACTTCTCAGGACATCCTGCAGCCACAGAAATTGTCGATTGCTTGCAGCACGACCAGCCCACTGTTGCATGGGAGCATGAAGAGAATGTTTCCCCAGCTCCAACCAGCTCTACTGCTCCCCGTCACCACCGCGTCTCACTATCGCGGTAGAATCGTTGCAAATGCGGTGGAACCAGGAGGCTCGCGTGAACCAGATTGAACAGAAGAAAGCGGCAGACCAGTTCGTTGAACGCTGGCAGGCTGCAGAGGGCAACGAGCAGCGCGAGGCGAACAGCTTCTGGATCGAGCTCATGCAGGTGCTCGGCATCCCCTCGCCAACCAAGGTGCTCGACTTCGAACGCAAGGCGCGCGGCAGGCGCATCGATGTCTTCTACGAGGACATGTCCGTCCTCATCGAGAACAAATCCCGCGGCATCAACCTCGACCTCGAAGAGCAGCGCGGCAAGGACAAGTATGGCAACCCTCGCATGGTCACCCCCTTTGAACAGGCAAAATGGTACGCGGACAATATTACGCCGCGCTCCATCGCGCCTAAGTGGGTGCTTACCTGCAACTTCGACGAGATCCGCATCTACGACCTTGATGCTGATGACCCGGAAGCAACCTACGAGACCCTGCTGCTCACCGAGCTGCCGGAGAACCTCCACCGCCTGGCTTTCCTCACCCGCAAGGAGAACTCCCGCGCCCAGCGCGAGCAGGAGCTTTCCGTTGCTGCCGGCGAAGTTGTGGGCAGGCTCTATGACGCGCTCTCCAAGCGCTACCAGGATATAGAGCACGACCAAGAGGAACAGCGGAGCCTGAATATCCTCATTGTCCGCCTCGTCTTCCTCCTCTACGCAGAGGACTCCGGTCTGCTCAACAGCCATACGGCCTTTCACGACTGGCTCGCCAGCTACAAGACCGAGCACATGCGTCAAGCGCTTATCCAGCTCTTTTCCGTGCTCAACACGCCGGAGGAGGAGCGCGGCCGCTACCTTTCCGACGACCTCAAGGCCTTCCCCTATGTGAACGGCGGCCTGTTCCGCGACGAGATAATTGTCCCGCAGTTCGACGACCAGGCGCGATTCACGCTCCTCAAAGAGGCATCGGCGGATTTCGACTGGAAGCACATATCGCCGACTATCTTTGGTGCCGTTTTCGAATCCACCTTGAACCCGGAAACGCGGCGCGCGGGCGGCATGCACTACACGTCCATCGAGAACATCCACAAGCTCACCGGTCCGCTTTTCTATGACGAGCTGTTCGACGAGCTCACGGAGATCGAGCAGATACAGACCGAGCGCAAGCGCGATTTTAAGCTGCGCGCCTTCCACGACAAGATTGCCTCGCTCAAGTTCTTGGACCCTGCATGCGGCTCGGGCAATTTCCTGACTGAAACCTACCTGAGCCTGCGCAAGCTGGAAAACCGCGTCTTTGAGGATTTGTATGGCGGCCAGAAGGTCATGGACCTGGGCGGCGCCATCAAGGTGTCCATTTCCCAGTTCTACGGCATCGAGATTAACGATTTTGCCGTGTCCGTTGCCAAGACCGCCCTCTGGAT
>CADBRF010000154.1 GCA_902796975.1 uncultured Coriobacteriaceae bacterium | reverse complement strand
TGCCATAGGCCTTGGCAAATTCGATGGTCATGTCGGTGCCACTGCCTGTTTCGAGACCATTGGGGATGACGATGAGTGTGGCGTGGGCATCGCGCACGTTCCAGCCGGTCCGCTGCACGTAGCCTTCTGATGGGGTGTCGATGAACTCCGGGTAGTCTTTTTTGAGGCCAAGAGGGGGTTCATAGTCCTCTGCCAAACCACCAGCTGGGCACCACCCGGCAATGGGAGTTCCCATCTCGCGCGCCGCGTCGATTGCGCCTCGGTCAGCCCCGGTCTGCCCGCCGGAGCGAATGACGGCAATCTTAGCGGGAGAGCAGGTCATGCTCTCGAATTCCCTCCAGTTTTCCACTGAATTTGTCCTTGGATTCACCGTCATAACAATCGCCTCGTTCCAATATGTCTGCAATGTAAATTCATGCGAATCAATAGGTAATGACCACGCTCAGTGATGGTACTATATCCGTATGAATGGAGCTGAATACACTTTAAACGAAATCTTCGCTCCCTTGGCAAACCTGCTTGGAATAGAAAGCACCTTTGTGGTTGCCATTGGACTCGGTGCCCTTGTGTGTCTTCTCCTCCTTGTGCTCCTCATACGTTCTGCTGTGAAGAATCACCGTCTCAAAAAAGATGTCCAGGAGCTCCGCAACCAGGTTGCCGGATTGACAGCGATGGCTCGACTCCAGCCGATTTCCGGCAAAGAGGGCGAGGGCGATTACATCCGCTCGGTTGTCTACTCGAGCGTCGGCGTGAAAGAAGAAGAGGCGGATGACTGGACCCCGGACGAGAAGGAACCGCTCAAATATGTTCCCCGCCATTGGAATATGGGAGGGGGCCTTCATAGCGCGCATGATTTAGATCAAACGCCAAGGGGTGGCGGTCTGACCGGTGCTCTGTATTCACACCTCGAGCGTGCGGAAGAGAAATCCGAGGCAAAGGCAGCTGAACGCGAAGCCAAGAAGGTAAAGCAGGCCCGGGAAGAGCGTGAACGTGTTTCCAAGACTGCTGGCACGAGCGCAATAAAGCCGGCTAAGCCCGAGAGCGAAGGGGACAGGGCGGCAAAGTGCGAACGCGACGCACTCCAAGCTCGCGTCCCACAGATCTAGTTTTCTTCGCGTGACTTGTTCGAAGAGCCCTCAGAAACCACAAAAGCCGTCTCTCTTTGCCTTGCAGAGTAAACCATCGAGATAGGCGCGAATCTGCATTGCGGTGCCTCGTGCATATCTGAAGGGTACAATAAGCGCATTATCAAGTCGAGCATCGGAGACGGTAATGGCTGAGGCGCCGGGCGAGCAAAAGAATGTAAGCGGCGACATAACTCCTCTTGATCCACTGACACGCGATCAGGGCATTGTACGTACGAGCATTGTAGGCATTATAGCCAATGTGTTCCTTGCCACGTTCAAGGCAATCGTCGGTATGCTCTCTAACTCCATCGCGATTGTGCTCGATGCGGTAAACAATCTTTCAGACGCAGCGTCGTCGGTCATCACCATCGTTGGAACAAAACTTGCGAGCAAGCGTCCAGACCGCAAGCACCCATACGGATATGGGCGCATCGAGTACCTCACGACCATTATCATCGCGGTGATTGTGCTCTGGGCTGGCATAACGTCACTCGAGGAATCGGTGGGCCGCATTATCTCTCCCGAACCTGCGAGCTACGATGTTCTCACGCTTGCTATCGTAGCTGTGGCGGTTGCGGCGAAAATCGTGCTTGGCCTATACACCAAGCGAGCGGGCACGAAGTACAAGTCGGGCTCGCTTGTAGCGTCGGGCACTGATGCCCTCATGGACTCGATTATTTCTGCAGCGACACTGGTAGCGGCAGTTTTCTTTATTTTGACGGGTGTGAGCCTGGAAGCGTGGCTCGGCGCAATCATTGCAGTTGTGATTATCAAAGCTGGTTTCGACATGCTAAGGGAAGTCGTTTCCAAGATCTTGGGCGAACGTGAAGATGCGGAAATTACACGCGCGATCAAACAGACCGTCGCCTCGGTACCAGGCGTTCTAGGCGCCTACGACCTGCTGTTGGAAGATTACGGTCCTGACCGGCTTTGGGGCAGCATTCACATTGAAGTGTCTGAGAGCATGTCCGCGAGTGAAATAGATGCGCTCTCGAGACAGATCCAGAATCTGGTCTACATTCAGCACCAAGTCATTCTTCACACCATTGGTGTCTACGCTCGAAACGAAGCGGGTGGACTCCCCGTAGAGATTCGAAGCAAGGTGATTTCCCTTGTCCAGAACGATGGCCTCATTCTCGAGCTGCATGGGTTCTACTGCGATGAGGATGCGAAGGCGGTTCGGTTTGACCTGGTCGTGAGCTTCGATGCGGAAGACCGTTCCGCTGTGGTTGCACGTGTCAAGCGTGAGCTGCGCGAGGCATACCCGGAATACTCCTTCACTATTACGCTTGACTCCGATATCAGCGACTAGGTTGAGGCATTCCCTGTCGTTCATCAGACCCATAGCTGAATAATAAAGACGAGCCGGTTTCGGTTATTACCCGGGAGAGCTGAGAGACTTGTTCGGAAGAATTCCGGTTATTGCCCGGAAGGGCTGAGAGGCTCGTTCGGAGAGAAGCCGGCATCTGCAAGCCGG
>CADBRF010000153.1 GCA_902796975.1 uncultured Coriobacteriaceae bacterium | reverse complement strand
TGCAGGAAAACCTCTCCGTGATGCAGGATTTCCAGCCGCTTTCTCCCGAAGAACAGGAGCTGCTTCTCGAGGCTGGTGACGTCATAAACCGCAGCCAGGCAATCGCCTGTACTTCCTGCCACTATTGCACACCGGGTTGTCCTGCTGACATGCACATTCCAGAGATTTTCAAAATCTGGAACGAATACTACCAGTACCAGAATTTCGACCGTGCCAAGCGTGATTATGGCTGGCGCCCAGGTGGCCCCCGTGCGAGCGAGTGCATCGGGTGCGGTCAATGTGAGGATGCCTGCCCGCAGCATCTGCCCATCATTCAGACGCTTGCAGAAATCGCCGAAGCGTTTGAATAGGAGTGCGGTGCCTGGAGTTTCCTTGTCTGCGATGTACATCGAAGAGATTTTTTGCCCGTATTTTTGGTTGCGGGCAAAATTCCCGTTCGATGTACATATCATCTCGAAACCAGTGAGTAGGCAGAGTTGTACTGATGCTTAATACGCCTGTTCAGATGTTTGAGCACCTTTTTGTGTACTCGCAGATTTCTGCAAAAATGCACATCGAAGCGAATTTTTGTCCGCGCGTGAAAATCTGGGCAAAAATTCGCCTCGATGGGTAACTCATGTCGCATAAATGCCTCGGACGCTGCAGACGCAGCATCCGCCTATACCCGCAAGAACTGATTGCCGCCTTCATTTCGGCATGTGCCCAGCACATTCTCCGCTGCCGGAGGAAGATGACACGGCATTGTCAAACCTTTGCAAACTGCTTGAGAATTGCATTCTCGCAGGTTGTTAGCGTGATATGGTCGCAACGCATGTTTTGAGACGCTAGCGGACAAGGAGAATGAATGATCAAGCTTATTGCATGTGATATGGATGGCACCCTGCTCGATGACAACTCGCAACTGCCACCAGAAACACTGGACTGCATCAATCAGGTCGAGGATGCTGGAATACAGTTCGTCATAGCAACAGGACGCCGGTACGATACGGCGTCCTCGTTTTTCGGTGCCGTGTCAGAGCGCATGGACTTCGTGGCATCCAATGGCGCGCAAGTTGTAAGCTCGGGCAGGCTGATCGATCAGGAAGTCTTCTCAGGCTCAGCCTTACGCAAGCTTCGCAATGTGGTCGCGGAGTTCGATATGCTCCATCTCTCGCTTTTCGATCGTAGGCAGTCTTTTCTCGTTGATGACTTTTCCTGCTATGTGGGAGAGCTGGATAAGGATTTTCCCGAACCCCGCATTGTGGGTTGGCCAAGCCCGGATGTCGCCATTATCAAGGCATCGGTCTATTGCGACCAGCCTGATGCCATCATGGACATGGCCTACCTTCTCAGCCGTGAGGTGGGGGAGAAGTTCATCTTTGCTCCGTCTGGCCAGCACTACATCGATGTATTGCAAAAGGGTGTGAGCAAGGTTACCGGCGTGGGAGAGCTGCTGAGCATGTATGGTATTGGCCTTGACGAGGTGCTGGCATTTGGCGATTCCATGAACGATTACGAGCTGATGCGAGAGGCGGGGATGAGCTGCGCCGTGAGCAATGCGCGCCCGGCAATCAAACAGATTGCAAGCAAGGTCATAGGGTCGAACGTGGAGCATGCTGTCCAGCGAGAGATGCTCCGTATTGCTCAGGAGGCTAAAGCTTAAAGGTCAAGATGACCTTGTTCTGCCTGCTTTTCAACGCAAATATGCCCGGGCACCTTCTTCGCCCTGTACATTTGCTCGTCAGCAGGTGTGAGAAGGTTCATGACCGTTTCAAAGCCCAGCACAGCGCCGATGCTGATGGAGATGGATTCCTCCATACCGGGAATCTGTATTTCCGCAATCTGGTTCCGTATGCCTTCAAGTTTGCCCACGAGCGTGGAGTAATCGAACTCGTCATCGAAGAAGAGCACGAACTCATCTCCACCGTAGCGGATGAGGGCATCGGTGGCACGGATGTTATCTCTAATTGTCTCCGCAATCTGTTCTAACAACCTGTCACCTATTTCGTGACCGTACTTGTCATTGACGTTCTTGAAATGGTTCACATCGAGAAAAGCCAGAGCCGTGCAGTACATGCCGCGTGCTATCTCATCGTAATAGCGGCGATTGTAAACTTTTGTGAGGGAATCCTTGTAGATCTTGTCGTTGACACGCTTGAGCTCTTTGGAGAACTCCTTGCTGTCCATGGCATACAGGTTGGAACCACACATCTTCACTGCGCATTCCAGGGAGCAGACGGTCCCTTCAATTTCCACGGGATCTGCCATGACAAAGTACGGCTGTCCGTCTTTGAGCTCGATTATCGTCTGGCGTTTTCTCTCGCTTATCGCTCGGGCAGAAATGCAGTTAACGCATCTTCCATCGCGGTTCCAGAGGGTAGAGCAGATTTCAGGGGATGTTTCCAAGCCCGGATCGCCATCGAAGTGGAGACAATGCAAATTGACAGGGTTCACGAGGCGCACGACATCGAACGGCTCCTCAAGCTGCTCCATATAGGCGATTATCTTCTGGCGTGTGTATGTGCGTGTTGGATGTTCGCGATCTGTTTCGGTCATCGTGGAGCTCCGTTTATCGCGTGACACATTCTCGTTTGTTGCCTCGAGGACAATTCGATTCTCTCTCTTGCAGGTACCTTTGCAGAGAAACCAGTTTGGCCTGTAGACGGAAAAGGCCCCCTGTTCCAAGCCCGCGCATGACAAATGCCTGCGAGGTGCGTGTCATGCGCGATGGACCGGGGAACCCCGAAAACCCCCTATTTCAGCGCGCGGTATTGGGCGTAGGTCATGGCATTACCCTGTGCCAGAACCTGTGCGTCTGTAGCATCGGCGATGAGCAGCAGATGATCGCCTTGGTCGAGCACGGCGGTGATGTCGCAGCTCACCTGGGAGAGCGCACCATCGGCGACCCAGGGCGCGCCCTTCTCGTCATACTGCACTTCGAGCCACTCGAACTTGTCGACATCTTTGCTCGAACGCATGCCGAAGCCCTTGATGAGCTCCAGCGGCGCGTCTTCTGCGAGGATGGTCAGGCTGAAGTGGCCGGTGGTTCTCACGACCTTGTCGACATAGCCGCCCTTATGAAGCGAGACGGTCAGCACGGCGGGAGCCGAATTAACCTGAGAGACTGCATCAACCGTACGGCCGATTGCGCGTTTTCCGTCGCTATCGAGGCAGGTGAACAGATAGACGCCTGCGCTTACCGGGTAGAGTGCCTTACGATCGAACATGAAGATCTCCTTTCGACGTGCGTAGTTTCGCCTGCCACCTGCTGGTCTTCTACGAAACTGTAGACGGAATATCGGGCAAGCCCGACTCGTCAGGTGGTTCCGGAGAGCTAGCAGGCCTTCGCCATGAATTTTCAATAGGCCTGACGTATACTCAATAATAGCCCAGCGCATGTAGGGCGCAATGAAAGAATTGCGTGCAAATCATGAAGGAGCTATTGCCAAGGGTGGATATTGTGTGTGAGCAAAGCATTACCGGCGACAAGGCCATGAGCCTCGATGCAGAGCATTCCGATGCGGATACATTCAGACAATCCGTTGGGCTCATCAGTGAGGCAATGGCTCAGGTCGGTGGCGAAGAAGACCCGACGTCGGCAATTGACGGCTTTCTGCAAAACCTCGGCTCTATTCTCCAGGCAGACGCCGTGCATATCATTGAATCGAACGGTAAAGGCGTGCCAAATGGGACCTTCGAATGGCATTCCTCTCATTTTGGCGAGAAGGTCTCAGACATCGCAAATGCGTACATTGAGACCCTTCCTGAATGGAGCTGTGCTGTTGAAGGGGGCAATGGCTTTGTCGCGGAGAATGTTGAAGCTAGCAGCCCCCTATATCCTGAGCTTTCCGAGCGACTCAATGCCCAGGGCGTAGCACGGTTTGTCATCTGGCCGCTTGCCCTGGAAAACGACCGGATAGGGTTTGTCGCAGTGGACAATCCCGCACTCGTGTACGTTGGCATGTGCGATATGCTTCTGAAAATGAGCGCCGCCTGCATCTCGACACTCCTGCGCCATAAGAGAAGCGTAACGTATATACATGCCGCTCAGAACACTGACTTGCTAACTGGCCTCTGCAGCAAAACATCATTTCAGCGCATTCTCGATTCCTTTATCAGTCAAATCGAACCCGAAAGCATGCAACTGCAATGGGATGTCGTCTATTTCAATATTCGCTATTTCAAGGAGTACAACACCAAGTACGGTATCGATAGAGGAGATGCCCTGCTCCGCCGAACGGCTACTGTACTTCGCGATGCCGTCGGATCTGACCGCGCGACACGGTACGATGCAGATCATTTCTACGCGCTTGTGGAATCCTCACGGGTGCAGGATGTTGTAAAACAAGTGCATGAAGCGATGGCGAACGATCCCCTTTCCCATGCGCAGATTGGAGCTGGCATCTATCACCTTACTGGCGGTGAATCGAGTGCTGGCCAGGCCATAGACCGGGCAAAAATTGCGGGCGATGAAGCCTATGGAGACTATGCCAACTACTGGCGCTTCTACAATGCGAGCATGGAGAAGGACATCGAGCTTCGCTCCTATGTCCTCAACGAGGTAGACCGGGCAGTTACCCGCGGCTGGATCAAGGTACATTACCAGCCTGTTGTCGGGACACTCTCTGGGAAAGTCGAGTCGCTTGAAGCCCTCGCCCGATGGGATGATCCTGTTCGCGGCGTGCTCCCACCTGGGCAGTTTATCAATACGCTTGAACACGCCCACGTTGCCTATAAAGTCGATTTCGAGGTCTTGCGGCAAACGTGCGAGGCTTTGTCGAAACAGCGTTTGCGCGGGTTCATGAGCCTGCCCGTTTCCATCAATATCTCCCGGCACGACTTCGAGCTCACCGATTTCCACGAGCGCTTCGATGAAATTCTGGAATCCTATGGGATTGCCCATAATGCGATACACGTGGAAATCACCGAGACTGCTCTTGTCGAGAGCGAGGACCTGATCCGCGAGAACGTGCGCAAGTTCCACGCTCGTGGCTATGAAGTCTGGCTAGACGATTTCGGGTCGGGCTATTCGTCGCTCAATACATTGAAGAGCTTCGCATTTGATTGCGCCAAGCTCGACATCATGTTCCTCAGGCAAAACCCCGATGGACTTGAGCTCTTCCTGCAAGATCTCATCACGCTCAGCAAGCACATGGGAATAAAAACCCTTGCCGAAGGAGTCGAAACACCTGAGCAGCTCCAGATGCTCAGGCGCATAGGTTGCATGATGGCGCAAGGCTACCTGTTCTCAAAGCCGCTGCCCATTGACCGACTCGTGTACACCCTACTTGACCAGGGATTTGAGGCGGCTTCACCAAGGGAGCGCCTCTTCTATTCCAATCTGGGCATGACCGATGTCGTTCGGGGAACGTATCCTTTCGAGACGGATGAAGGCCAGGTGGAACGACGCGACGGTCTTACGATTCTGGTTGAAAACAGGGGCGTGCTCAAGACCGTCTATGCAAACGAGCCTGCTCTCGAAGCGCTTGAGATGATGGGAGTGGCCCCAGTTGAGAATTCCGATGCTATGCTCAACAACGGCAGCTGGCTTTCCACGACGGTGCGGAGCTGCCTGCAACAGACCCACGAACCTGGTGACATTGCCGAAACCGTGCTCTCGGTAGGCAGATGGCACAGCTTCATGCGCTTCAGCTCGTATGGTCAGACCGTGGTATGCGGGGGTATCTCATTGCCTCGGAGATTCCCCACGAAGGACAGAGCTTCGATGCGACCGAGGATCTCCAGGATGTGTGCAGTATATTCGAGGAGGTCTTCGCCTTCTGCCCTGAAACCAATTCCCTCAAGCATATACACGGAGTTATCAGCTACAGAAGAGATGCAGCGCAAGAAGAGGACCTGAAAAATATCGTGCACTGGGCTGCTGACTCTTTTGTTCATCCCAGCCAACGGGCTAGGTTCCTCAAGTTCTTGGACTTCTCGACCCTGGAGGGACGCATTTTGAAAAGCGCGACTCTCACGACTGAGAGCACGTTCTCCATTAGGATGGGCACTGGCAATTACTCCGTAAAGCGCGTGGTCGTATCCCGTATTCCCGGCGATTCCGAACCCGCCCGCTATCTGCTCTTCGTGTTGCATGCGAAGGACATGCTTTCGCCCGCTTCGGTCGAGAAGCCCGATGCCCTGGTTGAAACCGGAGCGAACAAGCAGGTAGCCAGCGGCGACCTGTGGCAATCGATTGTAAACAACGACACTGTCGGTATATTCTGGAAAGATGCGAACAGGAGGTTCCTGGGCGCAAACCACATGTTCTTCGAATACTATGGCCTGAAGCCCGACGACATTATCGGAAAAACCGATGAGGAAATGGGCTGGCATCCAGACCCAGAGCCTTTCAGACGTGACGAGCTTAGAGTCCTGAAATTTGGACAGACAATCCGCGATGCCCCCGGCAAATGCCTTGTCCATGGCGAAGTCCACAACATCATGGCAACTAAGATGCCGGTCTACGAAGACAATAAGATCATCGGTTTGCTCGGATATTTCT
>CADBRF010000152.1 GCA_902796975.1 uncultured Coriobacteriaceae bacterium | reverse complement strand
CGGCGTAGGAATCACCATCCCCACCTGCGGAGACTCGTTTCAGCTTGGGTCTGCGACCTGCACGTTTGTGGGTCCGGTGCATCCGAGCGATACAGACAATGACAATTCGCTCGTCATCCGCCTCGATTACGGCAGCACTTCCTTCCTCTTTACAGGCGATGCAGAGACAGAGGAGGAACAGGACATCCTCGCGAGCGGAGCAGACATTGATGTTGACGTGCTCAAAGTGGGGCACCATGGGTCGAAATCGTCCACTTCTGCACGGTTTCTCAAGGCGGCGAACCCCGAATACGCCGTCATCTCCGTGGGCAAGAACTCCTATGGGCACCCAACTGAAGAAGTGCTGGACCGCTTGAACGAGGCCGGCATCACCACCTACCGCACCGACGAGGTTGGATCGATCATCATGAAATCCGATGGCGAGAACCTTGATGTGGAGACCACAACAGGATACGTCACAGAATAGCTGCTGGCAGAGCTCACAAAACAGCAGGTGCAGGCTTTGAGACACCCGCATCCAAAGAGGCCAAGAGCCTGTCCTTTACCGCATGCTTCAGCACGATGCGCCTCGGTGACCATCTCGGGCTCTCTGATGAATTTGGTCGTTTTTCGCAAGTTCTTGGTTCGCAACGTGTAGCGGTGGAAACCCCCGGGCTCCTACTATATGCACTGTCAGGAAATGAGAGATGAGACGGGGTAATGAGAGCAAATGCGCAGGTAAAGGCCAATATTACTGCGCAAATAACCTCTTCCCATCCTCACGGATTCAAGCATATTGGTTCGGACTTGGGTACATATCTCACTGGGGGCAGCGGGAAGAACGCAAAACACAGAGAAAGGAACAACAATGGGTGCTATCGAGGAACGCAACAAGCAGATTGCAGCGAAGTGGTTCGAGGAGTTCTGGAATAACGCCAACACAGACATCGTCGACGAGCTGTGCGCGGATGACGTGCACATGTACTTTCCACTCGCCCGCCGCGCCTACGACGGCAAGGAAGAAGTCGCCTCAATTATCAAGCCGATGCATGAGGCCATCGAGGGGTACCATTTCGACACGATGGGTCCGCTCGTCGTCGAGGGCAACACCGTTCTCTGCCGCTGGCATGCGAACGGCAAGGTTGTGAAGGATTATGGCGACTTCCCCGGTAACGGTAACACCATCGACTTCACCGGTGTGGCAATCTACCGCATCAGCGAGAATGGCCTGATCGAGGAAGAGTTCACCGAGGAAGACAGCGCGAAGGTCTACATGCAGCTGGGTCTGCTCTCGCTGGACTAACTACTAAGAGATAGAAAATACTACGGCTCCGAGATTCCAGTTCTCAAGAATTCCGGAGTCGCGTTTGCATATTCGCTACTCGACCTTGGGTGCTTGGACCATCGCTTATTCACTCCGGTCCGCAACCTAGAACCCTATTCCAGCACGGGGCAACAGGTTTTCGTGTAGCCCGCAGACGAGTCCACATCCAGCATTTCGACGTGGATGCCATAGGCGTCATGCAGATTTTCGTCGGTGAGGATCTCATCCGCCGTGCCATAGCGGTAGCGGCTACCAGGCAGGATTAGCACGCCATCACCCTCACACATCAGCAGATGGTTAGGGTTGTGAGTGGTCATCACCACGCCCAGGCCGTTCTCGTGCGCGAGCTTCTTCGCCAGCTGCACTACGGCAACCTGGTTGCCGAAATCCAAATTGGAAGTCGGCTCGTCCATGAAGAGGAAACGAGGCTTCTGCGCCAGGGCGCGAGCAATCAACACCATCTGACGTTCGCCACCAGAAAGTTCGGTGTAGACACGGTCAGCCAGGTCGGCGATTCCCAGCTCTTCCAGGACCTCCTCGACGATGGCGTAATCATTATCGTGTGGTTTCGAGAAGAAGCCCACGTGCGACACACGCCCTACGGCGACCACATCGCGCACATAGAAGGCAAACGGCGCCTGATGAGCCTGGGGCACATAGGCAACCCTCCGGGCAAACTCCCGCCGGTTCATAGCCAGGGCGTCACGCCCGCCAATGGTGACCGACCCGCCCAGCACCGGTTGCAGTCCGAGCACGCTCTTAAACAGGGTGGTCTTTCCCACGCCGTTTGGTCCCAGAAGGCAGAGCACGCGCCCGGTAACCACATCAGCGTTGAAGCCGCTCAGCACCACGCGATTTCCGTACCCAACAGAGAGATTGCGCAATTCCATGCGGATGGAACCTTCGGGCGTAGCTGCTGGCTGTGTCGTATCCGCAGGCTGCAAGAGCTCCTCTGCCACCGCAACGTTTTCGCGTGTTTCTGCCATCACAGCCAGTCCTTCCTGCCGCGGAACAGCATCCACAAGAACAGGGGCGCGCCCACGATTGCCGTTACCACGGAAAGCGGCAGCTCGGTCGTAAGCCCGCGCGCGAAGATATCCACGAGAACCATGAACGCCGCGCCGCCTATCATTGCGTTGGGCAGAAGCGTCTCGTAGTTGGGCCCGGAGAGCAGACGCACCATGTGAGGCACGATGAGTCCAACCCAGCCAACGACACCGCAAAAGCTCACGGAAACCGAGGTCAGCAAGGTGGCGCAGCAGATAATGATACCGCGCGTGCGCTTCACATTCACGCCCATGGCCTTGGCCTCTTCGTCGCCAAAGGCAAGAGCGTTGATGCGCCAACGGATGCAGAGAAGAGGAATGATGCCGATGAGGAACACCACGAAAAGTGTTACGAGCGAGCTGGTGGAAGAAGTGCGAGCGAAGCTGCCCATGATCCAATAGGTGATTTCCGGCAGCTGCGTGTCGGTATCCGCCAGGTAGGTGAGCAGGGAGACAAAGGCACTGAACAACGAGGACATCACGACACCACAGAGAATCATGATGACGATGTTGTCGGACCCGCGTCCGATGCCACGCGAGGCAGCCGTCACCAGGAACACAGTCAGCAAGCCAAAGCAAAAGGCCAACACCTGCACGGAGAAGGAACCCAGACCGAAGAAGATGGCGATAACTGCGCCCAGAGAGGCACCGTTTGACACGCCTAGGATATCGGGGGCGACCAGCGGATTTTTCATGATGCCCTGGTAGCAGGCACCCGAGGCGGCAAGGGCAGCGCCCACCAAAGCCGCCAGAATAATTCGAGGAAGGCGAACCTGGTAGAGCATGGCAGCGGAAATTTTACCCTGAGCATCAAGAGTGTTCGTCAGGGTCTCTTGCACCGTCTGGAACACGACATTCAGCGGCATGGCGTAGTGTCCAACGCCCAGAGAGAGCAGGATTATCGCGAACAGAGCTACGATGAGTCCCACTCTCACAAGGCGTTCGCGCGCTTTCGACTTCATCGGGACGCGCCTCCTTCATCATGGGAAGGAGGCAAATGTCTATTAGGAGGAAGAAGGTTCATCAGATAGTCTCGAAGTTGAAAAGTCGAAGGCGATTATGAAAGAAGAGCTATCGTGAGATAGCGCTAGAAGCACCTGCCAGAATCTGGGCAGCCTGCTCGTCGGTAATGGCATCGGCGTAGTAATCCTGGAAGAATTCCTTCACCGCCGCGGTGGCGTCATAGTCGCCAGCCAAGTCGGGATAAATCTGCGAGACCAGCCACATGGGCACCATAGCGCCCTCGCCAGAACGCACGATCCACAGATAGGCGCCTTGCGGGCTCACCAGCACATGGTCATTCGCAATGGCATCGACGCTCTGCAGCGCCTCATCGTTCATGAGGGCATCCTTGCCATCGGTGGAGTTGGTGATAATCCACTGGGGGTTCGCCTGGGCAATGGCCTCCTCGTCAAGGGAGATGCCCTGGGCACCGCCACGTCCGCCGCCCTGACTGCCACCTTGGCCACCGCCCTGGCCCTGGGACTGCTGCTGCATATCGGCAGTCACGTTTACCAAGCCTGCTGCCTCAAAGTACTCGTTCATGATGTCGGTGGAATTGATCGTGGTGAAAGCGCCGGAGTTGTACATGCACTCCATGATGGTCTGTTTGGCGGTCACAGAAGCAGTTGCCTGCTTTGCCTCCTCGAGCTGGCCCTTCCAGTAGGTGGAGAACTTCTTTGCCTGTGCAGGGGCTTCGCCACCCAAGATATCGCCGATAAGCTCCGCCGCATTGCAAAGATCGTCGACAGTGCTCAGGCTGTTGATGGGCACGAACGCCACGCCTGCCTCGTCAAGCTGCTGCAGCTGGTCATCGGAGAACATGGTAGAAACGCCATACACCACCTGGGTGCCCGAGGCGATGATATCCTCGACACTGGAGGCGGAGTAGCCGTTCGGGTTGCCCTCCTCGTACTTGGGGAAGTATGCCTTGAACGCATCGGAAATCTGCTGGGTCGATGCGGCGGAGATAACAGGCTCGCCATTGGAGACGATCATGGTTATCTCGGCAAGAGCGCCGATGGTTGGCGCTACCTTGGTCACCTCATAGGGAATCTGTACCTGGGTGCCGTCAGCTGCGGTCACAGTGCGCGTTGCAGACTGCGTTGCCTCCGACGAACTTGCGCTCGAGCTTGTGCTCGACGATGTCTGCGTGGCGGCTCCCGAAGAGCACCCGAACATCGCCAGTGCCATCGACGCCGAAACCGTCGCGGCAAGAACCTTCTTTACTGCACCTTTGGAACTCATGACGTCTCCTTTACGGTTTTATACTGTGCTGCAGTTATTCCCGTTGACGAATAATGCGTTTCGAAGGTAAACTACTGAGTAACTCAGGGGTCAAGCAATAATTTTCAAATGACATGAACACGAGAAGGCCAGTGGTGGGCAACGTGGATAGCGATCAAAAACAGCAGTACAGCGTGGGTGAGTTCTCCCGTTTGTGTGGTGTGCCGAAGGATACATTGCTGTATTACGACCGTATTGGCTTGCTGAAACCCAGCCGTAACCCGAGCAACAGCTATCGGTCTTACTCCTTCGACCAACTCTTTGAGGTCAGCTTCCTGCAGCAGCTCAAAGCCACGGGAGCATCACTTGCAGACATCAAGGCGTATGAAAGCGACCCTTCCATTGACCGACTGGAAACCATTGTGAACGAATCGCAAGCGAGACTCGATATCAAACTCGCCCAGCTGGCACGGGCGCAAGAAGCGCTGCGGCAATCGAAAATCCTTGTAGACGATTACAAAAGCCATTCTGTTGACCAGCTGTTTTTCAAGGAAATTCCGGAAAGACGCTACGCTGTAAGCAACCTTCCCTTCTCAGCTGCAGACAACGGGTCGCGTTTCCCCGTGCAGCTCCACCAGCTCATGGAAACATGCACGCAAGCGGGCGCCACCTTCCGGCTCCTGCTCAGCGAAGCGCTCTTTCCCGACGCTCTTGCTGCTGGAGACTGGCATGCGTCGCGGGCAACTCTCCGCATATCTTCGGGACCACATATTGATGAGGAGTTCCTTGCCCCGGCGGGGACCTATGCCTCGTTTAATACGGAACGGACATACCAGCAGATGCCGGAGACCTACCATCAGATCGCTCATCTGCTCAAACACCAGGGTCTTGAGCCCCACGGGCCCATCTTCCAGACCGCAGTGAGCCCTCTGTGCGAACCTGGTCAGGCTTTCCCCATGCATTTCACCGTTTTGGTGGAGCAGTAAACACGCTCCAACGGCTGAGCTCGATCCCCCAAGCCCAATGCTGCCCTCAAAGAACGATTTCGGATTGCCCGTTCGTTCTCTCAGGTTCCCGTCGCGGTTCGAAGAGCCGTTTCACCCGCCTGAGTCGTTCTCGGAAGCCAGACTCCGCCGCTGGAGAACGCTTTTGGCTTACCTGTTCGTTCTTTGAATCTTGTTTCGGCATCTAGAGAACGGATTAATCTTTTCCCTCTGCGCTCTGAAGTCTTCATAACTGCTCGGAGAACGTTTCCAACTGCTGGGATTCGTTCTCTCAAGCCAGTTTCACCCTCCAGCGAATATTCGTACCCTACGCGAGTGTCATTGGTACCGGCGGGCGCGAAAACAGCGATACCAAAGCCTTCGAATAGGCCAACCAGCAGAAGACGATAGAATGAGAAGCG
>CADBRF010000151.1 GCA_902796975.1 uncultured Coriobacteriaceae bacterium | reverse complement strand
ATAAGAAGGTCAATGTGATTGTTGAGACCGGAGGCTGCAGGAGATGGCGCAACTCCGTGATCAGCCCGAAGAAGCTGCAGCGCTGGAGTGTGAGCGGCCAGGGAATCAGCCTGCTGGAGGAGGACAGCCTCTCTCCCATGACGGACGAGAGGGAACTTGCGGATTTTATTCAATTCTGCGCCGGGAAGGCCCCCGCGGACCGCTATATCCTGATCTTCTGGGACCACGGTGCGGGATCGGTCAACGGATTCGGTCATGATGAGACATATCCGAACGACACGATGAATATCGGTGAAATATCAAGAGCGCTGAAGAAGGGCGGGGTCAAATTCGATTTCATCGGGTTCGACGCCTGTCTCATGGCCACCATAGAAACCGCGAACCTCATGTCCGCCCATGCCAACTACCTCATTGCCTCGGAAGAAACCGAGCCAGGCTATGGCTGGGATTACGAGGCGATTGGCACCTATCTCGGCGAGAACCCGTCGGCGGATGGCGAAGAGCTGGGCCGGGTCGTCTGCAAGAGTTTCTATGAGGCTTGCGATGAGATCGGGGCTGCCGATGGCGCGACGCTCTCGGTTACTGACCTCAGCAGAATCGGAGCGGTGACCAGCACTTTCGACACGTACGCGAAAGATCTCTACGACCTGGCAGATTCCGGCGCGGATTTCACAGAAGTGGCTCGTGGCATCGCCTCAGCTGACAACTACGGCGGCAACAATCGGTCTGAAGGCTATACGAACATGGTTGACATCGCTGGAATCGTCGAGGCGGGCAAAGGCAGTTCGCATAACGCGCAGCCGGTGCTGGACGCCATCGACAACGCGGTTGTCTACAAGGTCAATGGCTCAGACCACAAGAATGCCAGTGGCCTTTCGGCCTACTATCCGCTCCAGGTTCAAGGTTCGTCCGAGCTCACGATCTTCCAGGATATATGCGTGAGTTCCTATTACCTCGGCCTCGTGGACAAGATCGCCTACGGGTATGTGAACGCGGATACCGTGAGCGACTACTACAATATGGACCTGCTCGACAGTTTCATCAACGACTGGTCAGGCAACGACTACGAGCTGGACGATGATGGGGACTACATCTACGAGGAAGACACGGAAGAGGGTTATTCTCTCTGGGATTTCCTCGATGACTTGACCGAGGTGGAAGGTGAGAGCTCGGCAATTACCTTCGATACCGAACCATATCTTGCAGATGATGGCACCTTTGGTTTCGTGCTTTCGCAGGAAGGGCTCGATAACACCGAGTCCGTCGAAGCCATGGTCTTTCTCGACCTCGGCGGAGACGATCTCATCTGCATCGGCGAGACCACCGATGTCATCGGCGATTTCGACACTGGGGAGTTCTATGACAACTTCGATGGCTACTGGTTCTCGCTTCCGGATGGGCAGCCCTTGTGCACTTACCTGGTCGAGACGAGCGACGGCTACGACGTCTTCACTACGCCCATCCTTCTGAACGGACAGGAAAAATACCTCCGCTTCATGTGGAATTACCAGACTGGGGCCGTCACCCCACTTGACGTGTGGGATGGCATTGGCGATATCACGGGTGCGGCGGGCCGCCCTGGCGAACAGCTCGGGGTTGGAGACACGATCGCGCCACTCTATGACGCCTACGATTACGATGGCAATGAATCCGGTTATTACACGGGCGATAACTACACCTATAGGCGAGGTGACGAACTCGCCTTCAGCCTGCTCTTTGACGGCGATTACTACTACAGCTTCTGCGTGAACGACATCTATGGCAATTACTACCTGACCGACCCGGTGAACTTCATCGTGGACGGCGACCAGATCTATTTCACCGAATAGCCCAGAGAACAATAGGAGGATAAGGTGGACAGAGAACGCGTACGAGAGCTGGTAGAGTCAAGCCGCTTTGAGGCGACGATCATGACCATCGTGGTCGTGAACTCTATCATCATTGGCATCCAGACAGCGCATCTGCCCCAGGGGATAGACTTCGCGCTCACGATTATCGATAACATCTGCCTTGCCATCTACATCGTCGAAGCCTGCCTGAAGATCTACGCTTATCATGGCAGCTATTTCAAAGACGGATGGAACATCTTTGACTTCACCATCATCGTTCTCTCGCTCATCCCGGCGGAGATCCTTCCTATCCCTGCCCAGGCGGCACGAGTCCTCCGAGTATTCAGGGCGTTCAGGGCATTCAGGCTCATCAGCGCCTTCAAGCAGATGCGCGTCATCGTGGAAGCGGTGGGCAAGTACATCCCGGGTGTCGCGGGCACGGGCGTTTTGCTCATCATCCTCTTCTACGTGTTCGCCATCATTGGCACGACGCTTTTCGGCGAAGCTTTCCCAGAGTATTTCGGCAATCTGGGCGACTCCTTCTACACGCTTTTCCAAGTGATGACCTTGGAGAGCTGGTCGGCGGGTGTCAGCAGACCGGTCATGGAGGTCTTCCCCTGGGCGTGGGTGTACTTCGTGCCCTTCGTCATCATCTCCGCCTTCATCATGGTGAACGTGGTGGTCGGCATCGTGGTTGGCACTATTGACGAGAGCCGCGAGCATCTCCGCCGCGAAGAGGAGATGGAGGCAATGGAGCAGGGCGATGAGCATGCCAAGCTCATGGAGGAAATCGACGAGCTGAAGGGGCACCTTGCCACGATTGAGGGCATGCTCGCCGACCAGGAGGAGCGCAAGAAACTAGAAGAGCGGAGCTAATTCGATATGTTTTTGCGCGGGCTTTGCGCTATGCCGTGTGTGCATATGAGAACTATCCGGAAAGCCGTCTAGTGGAGGCGGACATCCGGCAACATGAAAGGGGTATGCCATGAAGCAGGGAAGCACGTTATTAAAGGTCGTATCCATCATCATGATCGTGTTCGGAGCTATCGTTGCCATTGCGGGCATTGTCATCACGGTGGGTGGCGGCGCGATACTTGGCGCGGGCATCAGTGCTGAGGGTACAGAGGCAGCTGCCGTGGGCGGCGCCTTCGCCATTGTCGGGTTCATGCTCGCTTTCTCCGGCGCGCTTGATATTGTCGTCGGTGTCGTGGGCTACAAGGCCTCCAAGGAGAATGGGAAGCACACGGCTGCGTTCGTCCTCGGCATTCTCGGGACAATCTCCGCTGCCTTCAGCCTCTTCTCCTCGCTGAGCTCTGGCGATTCGTCGATGACGCTCGGCGGTATCATCGGCATCGTCCTGCCCATCCTCTTCCTTGTGGGCGTCGTCCAGACGCGGAAGGATATCTAAAGCAACTCGTTGCTTTTGAACGAAAATAGAAAATCGCCCTTTTAACAGGCGTTTTGTGCGTCGCTCATTACATCATCTGCTAGTATCTCGCGCGTCGCCGTGTGCGAACCGCTGGCGGGAGAAGGTGGACGAATCGAGCTCGGAGAGCCTCGGAACGCTCGTTTCGGGGCTTTCGCTTTGTCCACGCTGGCCTTCGGGCTTATGGATGGGCCGCGTGGGCTCGGAAGAACGCGCGTCACATGCGTTTTCTCGGATGAGGAAAACTGTTCCCTGTTGCGGATTACTTCATTCGAGATTCCTTATCGTCCGACGCCGCTTTTTTCTCAGGTGCTGCTAGCCTGTCAGCCTGTCTTTTTCTCCGCTGGTTGATGCGTTTCTGTCTGATCTGATGATCATCGCAGCAATACTTCGACCCCGTGCGCCTGCCGGGTACTCCGTTCTTGTTGCGCTTCCACTGGAATTCCCTGTTGCAGCATTCGTACTGGCACACATGAAACGCTTCGCCGTCACAGAGAGCGGAGAGTAGCTGCGCAATCAGGAGGACGCTCAGCGGCATGGGTATCGGAGCCTTCGGGTCATCGCCGTACTCGACGAGGGGAAAGTATTCAGCGACTATCTGCGCCAAGGTCGCGGTGAGCTTTGCGACGAACTCCGGGTTGTGGTCGCCGCGGTTGTTCTCGGGACGCGAATCCAGCAGCAGGTCAACCGCCCATTGGATGCGCTTTACTGAGGCTGTTACCTCGAGCAGCGACGACTCTGCGAACCTGCTGTGCTCGTAATCTTCATCGCGGCTCACATGTCGCCCCTCTTCGGGGTCGTAGCGCACGAAAATATTGTTGGTGGCATTGACGGTCATCATGTCGTACTCGAAGTACTCGGCCGGGTCGAGAACCTTGCTTTGTAGGGTGCCCTGCATAACGCCGGAGTGCAGGGACCGGAAGATCGAGGTGATGATGCCGTACCTCCGCTGGAAGGCAAGGAGGCCTCCGACGTCTTCGGAGTCGAGGTCGCGGAACTCGTAGAAGACGAGGTCTTCGGGAATCTCCGCCGGATCAAGCCGGAGCTTCGAATAGCATACCCCATCTTCGCGCTCTTCCGGCCTGTTGTACTCGTTCGCCATCCAGAAATAGCCCTTGTCGTCGTAGAAGACGCGCCCATGGTCGACATGGGCTCGCTTGATCTCCCCTCTGAAGTCATGGACCAGGAATCTGTACGTACTGCTGCTCATAAAACTCCTCGTGACTAGAAAAAGTACCTATTGTAGTCACATATTACACGTCAGGATACGAGGTGGCAACAAGCCAATCCTTATCCATCGCTCAGAGAGGAGCCGACATGTTTCATGACCTGTCCAATTACGACGTCTTCAACTCGTATCTGTTGGAGGGCGCCGAATACACGAGCGGAATCGAGCTTCCCATCTTGAAGGGCACGGATGAAGTCCCGAACGATGTGCAGCTATACTCCGCCGCTTTCTGCTCGAGAACGGGATGTCTCGATTCGTGGCCATGCCCTTACGAACACGATAAAAAGTTCATCCGCATTTGGCACAATCCCAAGCGCTATATTCCAATACTGCTACGCTACCCCGGCATCATCAGCCCAGACTTCAGCATGTACCGGAACATGCCTGCCGAGATGCAGCAATGGTCCTGTTTCATGGGCCGCGCAATAGCGCACAGGGTCGAGTTTGACGGCGGCACGGTGATTCCCAACGTGCGATGGGCCGACGAGAGGAGCTTCTCGTATTGCTTCGACGGGCTCCCCGAACGTTCGACGCTCGCGGTAGGAACTCACGGTTGCGTTAAGACCAAAGAGGATCGCTACTGGTTCGCGCGGGGGCTGAAGGAGCTCGAGGCTCGGCTGGAGCCGGAGACGCTCGTTGTCTACGGGGCTGCTCCCGCGGACTTATTCGAGTGTGTCGACCGTGCTGGAACGCGCATTATGCGCTTTGACAGCGTTTTCGCCCTTACCCACAAGCGGGGCGAGTAGTATGGGGTCGGGCGCAGGCTACGGCCTCTCGTTCGGCAACACGAAGGGAAGCGCTGTCCCGGGAGACGTGTCATATATGGGTCCTAGCGAGGAGTTTCTCAGGCGCATCCGCAGACGCCGTGATGTCGATCCTGGCGGGAAGTTCGACGTAATTGCCCATGGCACTCCCCGAACCATCGAAATCGAGCATAACGGTTCGAAGATTCAGGTGAATTCGCGCACAGCTGCAAAGATGATAAAGCGTTTACCGGGTTACGAGAAAGGCCAGCCCATCAGGCTCCTCTCGTGCAGCACCGGTATGAGGCGGGAGGGCTTTGCGCAAAACCTCGCCAACAAGCTCAATGCCACTGTATATGCGCCAAGCGACATGCTTTGGGTGCGGGCTGATGGGAGCTATTTCGTCGCGGCTGGCAAACGGTCTAACCAAAATCCTGACGAGATTGTCCCCGACTACAGTAGGCGCGGAAGTTTTATAAAATACAAGCCAGGAGGTAACAAGCGATGAATTGTCCAAAATGCGATGGGAACCTCAAATCGGAAGTGATTGGTTCGTCGGAGGTCCTGACCTGTCAGGACTGCGGCTGGAGCGTTGCGACATCCTACGTCGATCCGATTTATGAGGATGCTACGATTTACCGACTGTACATCAGGGATGGCAATGTTTTGAACAAATACGTCCTCGCCGCCTTGTCTAAGGCGCTCGGATGCAACTACCTTGAGGCCAAGAATGTCATTGAGGGCGGGAGATCCCTCCTCTTCGAGGGAGATGCCGTGAAGATTCGCGAGAAGCGTGATGCTCTCGATTCAGGGGGCGTTGCTTATGATATCGAGCCTGATTTTCCGTACTAGGCAGTTGATCCATGCCGCCCACCCGTATGCGTCGTCCGGAACGAACGAGCGAATTGACCGCGACGCTTCCTCAAGGTGATTTTGGATGCTCCGAAAACTCGATGTTATTCAGGGGACAACGTGTCTTACACGCGGCGCAGGCCATGGGAAACTGTGGAGCGCTGTCTGGGAATGTCACCTGCGCCTCTTCGCTCGCTGTCGGATTCGCTCCTACTTGCGTTTGTCTCGTGTCCACGAAACCGGATGCTTCAGATTTCCCCTCAATTTGTCATCCTTCAGGTGCCATGCATTGCAAGCGGTTTGCAGGTGTTTCCGCATGCGCCCGCCCGGCGCTCCGTTCCGGCAGAGGAGTAACGTCATTCCACGAAGCAGCGAGCTTTTCTTCCAAAGCGCTTTGTCTGCGCTGACCTTCGGGATATGGATGAGCCGCGCGGGCTCGGAAGAGAACCCGTCACATGCGTTTTCGCGGCGCATCAACCGTTCTGGTGTGTCGCATGGCCTTGCCGTTTTTGCCATTTGCATTTATAATACATGCATAATGCATGTATAAAGTGTAAGGAGCAAATATGCCTGCATTACAGGTAAGGGACTTCCCCGAAGATCTGTACGAAGAACTGAAGAATGCCGCCGATCGGGACCGGCGGAGCATCGCGCAGCAAACCACGTATCTTGTCGAACAGGCTTTGCACCGGCATCCGGCCCAGCAGACGGCGGGGTATCCTGCGAGCGGCTCGTTGCCGGCAGAGGGGCTGCTCAATCCCGGGCGGGTCTACGAAACCGAAGCAAGCCGTCAGGCGCGCATAGAGAAGCGCCGGGGAGTTTTCGCCAGAATTGACAGGTTGCCCGAAACCATACTCTACGACGCGCCCGATCCCGCTGTCGTCGTTCGCCAGATGAGGGAGGAACGGGATGACCAGCTTACGGAAGCCATCGAGTTCCCCTTCGGCAGGAAGGGGGTCGGCGAATGATTGTCCTAGATGCATCGGCTGCTATCAACATGATCAATGGGACAGAGGCGGGCATGGCCCTGAGAACTCTTCTCCTTCAGGGCGAGAGGTCGATTGCGCCAAGCTTGTACTGTGCGGAGGTCTGCAACGCGTTCTGGAAGTATGCCCAGGCGGGCATAGTCACTCCTGATATCGCGAGAGCGCGTGCCCAGGCCTCGCTTACCCTTGTGGATGAGTTTGTCAACCTCGATCCCCTGTACGCCGAGGCTCTTTCCGAGGCCTGCCGGCTTGCCCACTCGGTGTACGACATGTTCTACCTCGTGCTCGCTCGCCGCAACGCCGCGACGCTCTTTACTCTGGATGCGAAGCTGCGCAGCCTGTGCGAGGCGAACGGGGTGAACGTGGTAAGCCTCGTGGGCCTTCCCAAGGAAGACTTGCGCGACGTTTGACCGCATCGTTTGTTGTCTTGCCGCCCGCGCTTCGAAGAGGAGTAGATTGTCCTAGAGCTCGCGCGTCGATTTGAAAAGATAGGCGTGATAGTCGGCGATGACCTGCGTCATGCCATTGGTGCGAATGGGAACTTCGACGCCATTGGCCATCTTGAAGCTCTTGTCCTGCACGTACCTGATGTGGTCCATGTTCACCACGTAGCTCCTGTGGCAGCGCAAAAACGAGCGGCCGCCATCCTCGACGATTTTCGCGAGTGGAGTCTTCGTGTCGATGTCGCGGTCGCGGAGATGGAGCGTCACGCGATGGCCAAAAGCTTCGGCATAGATGATGTCGCGCGCGAAAATGCGCTCCGTGATACGGCCCGCATTGACGGTGATGATGCGGTGCCTGTTGCGAATAATGCGCTGGCAGCGTTCAAGCGCGGCATCGATGGCAGCGGGGGTCACTGGTTTGATGAGATAGTGAACTGCGTCGACGTCGTAGCTCTCGATGGCGTAATCACGAGATGACGTGACGAACACGATGGGGACGTCGGAATTCTTCTTCCTGATTTCCCGAGCGAGCTCAATGCCATTGTCTTCATCCATGAGGATATCGAGGAAGAGAATGTCGCACTCGGTGGTCTCGTAGTTGAGCAGGAGCTGGTGGGCGGTTCGGAAGGACTCGATGCGGTAGTCTATATCGTGGAGCATGCGGCTTGCCCCAAGCGCGCGTTCAAGCCGGAGCGCGTCGGCGGAATCATCTTCGGCGATCATGATATTCAGCACGGCGGCTCCTCGCATGTTTTTTCAGCTGCGCCCTCATTTCCTGAACAATAGTATCAAACATCAGCGGCAATGCATGGAGCAACCGTGCGGCAGAATGGCGCTTTTACGAGCCCGAAATGACGGTTACCTCGTAAACAAATGTCGTGTGAATTCCCAGGCGTCGAATAACACGACAGCTACCTCGTAGGTGTTTGCCATGGTCTGGCTGCTACAGGGCATCAACGGGCGTGCGCTGTTTTCCCACGAGGGCGTGTGCGGGGTGACATTCCTGAGAGAGCACCTCTGCAAAGGTTTTTTCCGGCAGGTCGTAGGTGTTGTTGTTCTCAGAGATATGGAGCGCGATAACCGTCTGAAGCCGGTTGGAGAGGAGCGAGCGGAGTTCGTCGCCGGCTTGTTCATTCGAGAGATGGCCGCGGTCAGATGCGATGCGCTGCTTGAGCGAGTAGGGGTAGTCGCCGTACTTGAGCATAAAGGGGTCGTGATTGCTCTCTAGCCCGAGCACCCTCACGTTCTGGAGCGCCTCATGCGCGGCTCCCGTGACGGTGCCCGTATCGGTCATGAAGCCAACTGAATCGCCAGCGTTGTCAAACCGGAACCCGAAGGACTCAGCCGCGTCATGCGAAGTGGGGAAGACGTGGACGCTCATGCCAGCGATGGAGAGGTCATCGCCGCAGTTCATCGCCCGCATGTCCATGGTTTCTTCAATGGCCTGAATCTGGGTGCTTGCAGCCCGCACCTTGTCGCTCACGAAAAGCGTCGGGTGCAGACCGACCTTTGCGAGCCCCCGGGTGACAACCCCGAGGCCCTTGGTGTGGTCGGTGTGCTCGTGCGTGATGAGAATCGCTTCGATGGAGGCAGGGTCAAGGGAGAGCGCCTCGCAGCGGGCGAAGAAATCGCGCTTCGTGACGCCGCAATCGATCATGATGGCGCGCCCGGTTGCCGTGTTCTCGACAATGGAGCAGTTGCCCTTGCTCCCGCTTGCGAGCACGTGTAGATGGAGGATGTTTTCATTCGTTTCCATGGCGGCAAGGATACCCCACCTGTGCGACAAAGGGTCGCGCGCCAGCCAAATTCCGGCAGCAATCACGTTTCCGAGCAAACCATAGCGGCTTGTGGCTCAATCTCTGCCCGTCTGCCGAGCCGAAAACGAGCCGCTGGAGACCCTCTGGTATCCTGCTCGAACTGGATAATTTCATATCCGGCAGAGGAAAGTGAGAAATACTATGACTGCCAATCCCAACAGGGTTAAACCCGAGCTGCTTGCTCCTGCAGGCAACCTTGAGGCATTCCACGCAGCGCTTGCTGCAGGTGCGGATGCCATCTATCTGGGCACCGAGGCCTTCAATGCACGCCGCGGCGCCGATAACTTCACCGCAGAAGAGCTCAAACAGGCCTGCCATGAGGCACATCTCCGCAGGCGCAAGGTCTACTTCACCATCAACACGCTCATTTTCCCGGGCGAGATGGACGAAGCGCTCCATACGGTGTCCCAGGCCGTTGAAGCTGGCGTCGATGCGGCAATTGTGCAGGATGTTGGCCTCATGAGCGCCATTCGCCGCGATTTTCCCGAGCTCGAGATTCATGCATCCACTCAGATGAACATCCGCGATGCCAAGGGCATCGAAATCGCCCGCAAGCTTGGTGCCACCCGTGTCACGCTCGCTCGCGAACTTCCGCTCAAACAGATTGCCAAGCTGGCGGAAGAGGGCATGCCCCTCGAGGTCTTCGTGCATGGCGCCCTCTGCATTTGCCAGAGCGGTCAGTGCCTGCTCTCCTCGCTCATCGGCGGTCGCTCCGCCAATCGCGGTCTGTGCGCGCAGCCCTGCCGTCTGCCCTATCGCTATCTCAACGGCGATGGCAAGCAGGCAGCGAACCCCGGTGACTATCTGCTGAGCCCTCGCGACCTCATGGGTATCGAACTGCTTCCGCAGCTCATCGATGCCGGTGTTGCCTCGCTCAAGATCGAGGGGCGTATGAAATCGCCCGAGTACGTCTCGACGGTCACCGCTATCTACCGCGCAGCCTTGGATAGGGCCTTCGAAAATCCGGATACCTACTCCGTTTCGGAAGACGAGATTAATGCTCTTGGCGAGGCCTTTACCCGCGGATTTACCACTGCCTACCTCGAGGGCGAACGCGGCAATGACATAATGGGCTATCGCCGTCCCAATAACCGCGGCCTGCTCGTCGGTCGTGTCACTGGTTTTCGCAACGATATGGTCCTGGTCAAGACGAATGCTCAGCTCGAGGTTGGCGACCTGCTCGAGATCTGGACCGGGCAGGGTAGCGTCACTCACCAGGTCACCGGTGGAGATGACATTCGCAAGAACAACGTGGAGCTCGATATTCGTCGCCCGGTTGCTCCGGGAGACCGCATTTTCCGCGTGCGGTCTGCAGCTCTCGCCAACGATGTCAAGCAACGCACTGAGGATGGCCTCAAGATTCATGTGTCCATCCATGTGACGATGTGCAAGGGATCGCCGCTTGTCGTTGAGGTTTCCGACGGCATGGTTTCCGCATCGGCTCAGGGTCCCGTTGTCGAAGCTGCCCGCACCAAGGCAGTTTCGCGCGAGGACGTCATCGAGCATGTCGGACGTCTTGGCTCTACGCCGTATGTGTGCGATTTCTGGTCTATCGACCTGGACGAAGGCGTTGGCATCGGCTTCTCGCAGCTCCACAAGGTACGCGCTGCCGCAGTGAAAGCCTACGAGGCTGCTGTGCTCGAGCAGGTTGCTTCCGAGCCCCGGTTGGAGCCGGCGCCGCTGCTCGACTTCCGCGGCGTCGTGGATATGAGCGACATGGCCATCTTCATCACCGAGATCGATTTCAACAAGACCGATATTGCGCTCGACTTGGGAAGCTTCACCGAGGGCTGCCAGATTGGCCCCAAGCTGTACGCTACTAATATATATGCTCTCCAGACCTGGGCGGCGCTGGGTGCAACCTTCTGCTGGGTAAGCCCCGAGCTCACGCTCCACCAGATCAAGCTGCTCGCCGATGATTCTCCCATTCCGCTGGGCATCGTTGTCCATGGCGCGCAGGAACTCATGGTGAGCGACCACTGCTTCCTCACAGTGGAGGGTCCTTGCGACCACAAGTGCAGCAAGTGCAAGCGCCGCAAAGAAGTCCGCTACTATGCAGACCGCAAGGGCTACCGGTTCCCCGTACGCACCGACACGACGGGCAGGGGGCATCTCTACAACGCGGTTCCACTTGATATCATCCATGCGATTCCCGACCTCAAGCGTGCAGGTGTCGTGGGCTATGCCATCGACAAGACCCTTATGGAAGGCAAGCAAGTTCCAAAACAGATCGAGCGCTGCCATCAGGCGTTCAACGGCAAGACGGTGAGGAAAGAAGAGAATTCCACAACAGGGCACCTTTTCAGGCAGGTCCGTTAATTCGGGCGCTAGCGTGGTATCCTAGTGCGCATGTTTGTAATAAAGACAGGGAGATAGACGTGCTTTCAACAGAAGAACAGCTTCGCGTAATCAAGTCTGGGGCGATGCAGCTCATCCCCGAAGCCGACCTGAAGAAAAAACTGGACCGTGGCACTCCGCTCAACATCAAGCTCGGTGTTGACCCGACGAGCCCGGACCTGCATATCGGCCATGCGGTTCCACTGCGCAAGCTCCGCCAGTTCCAGGACCTTGGTCACCAGGTCACGCTCATTATTGGCGATGGCACCGCTCTGATTGGTGATCCTTCGGGAAGGAACTCCACGCGCCCGCAGCTCACGCCCGAGCAAGTCGACGAGAACGCCCGCACCTATATGGATCAGGCGATGAAGGTGCTCGACCCCGAGAAAACCACGGTCGCACATAACCGCGACTGGATTTTCGACCTAGACCTGGCTCATCTTCTCGAACTTCTCAGCAATTTCACGGTCGCCCGTATCCTCGAACGCGATGATTTCCATAATCGCTACACGAACCAGACGCCCATTTCCCTGCACGAGTTCATCTACCCTGTCATGCAGGCCTACGATTCCGTCATGATCAAGGCGGACGTCGAGCTCGGTGGTAACGACCAGCTCTTCAACCTGCTCGCCGGCCGTGAGCTCATGGAGAAGAAGGGCCTGGAGCCTCAGGTCTGCCTCACGATGCCTCTGCTCGAGGGTCTCGACGGTGTGAAGAAGATGTCGAAGTCCTACAAGAACTACATTGGCCTTACTGATACGCCGGAGGACATGTTCGGCAAGGTTATGAGCATCCCCGACGAGCTCATGCCCAAGTACTATCGCCTTGCCACTTCGCTGTCCGTTGATGAGGTCGATGCCATCGACGCGGCTCTTGCAAGCGGCGAGGCAGATCCCAACAAGGCAAAGCGTCGCCTTGCCCGCGAGATTATCAAGATCTACCACGGCGAAGAGGCTGCTGCTGGGGCAGAGGAGCAGTTCGATCGCGTGTTCAAGCAGCACGACGTGCCCGAGAACATCGAGACCGCTCAGGTCGACCTCTCCGAAGACGAGGGCAAGGGCGGCACCTATCTGCCTCGTGTGCTCGCGGAGGCCAAGCTCGTCTCTTCCAATGGCGAGGGCAGGCGCATGATCGACCAGAGCGGTGTGAAAATCGACGGCGAGGCAGTCGAGGCGGGCACCTACTATATTCCCGCTGCAAAGCTCGAGGGGGCAACGGTGCAGGTTGGCAAGCGCAAGTGGGCAATACTCGCCGCACGCGCCTAATATCCGCTTCGGCGATTTACCTGTCGCATAAATCGGGTTCTGCTGGTATACTGCATTCTCGCACGGCGGGGCGTGGCGCAGCCTGGTAGCGCGCTTGCTTTGGGAGCAAGATGTCGGAGGTTCGAATCCTCTCGCCCCGACCACTGAGTGTTCTGGCCAGTCATCACAAAGGTGGCTGGCCTTTTTTCGTGCTGTTTCCATTTGCCGGCCGCCCGGGGCGCAACAGAGGTGACTTTTCGGAAACCGTCTGCCGTAGCTTGCTGTATATCGTCT
>CADBRF010000150.1 GCA_902796975.1 uncultured Coriobacteriaceae bacterium | reverse complement strand
GACTGCTCCACCCCGCAATGTCTGGAGCGCTTTAAGTGCGCGAAAATCTATATTAGATATTTCTCGAAAATGTGCAAGAAATATATCCACAAAATGCAGCCCTCTACCGCGAACGGCAATCAATAGCCTCCGTTAATCTCCTGCCGCATTCGCTTTACACCGCTTCTTGCCCGTTTGAGCTGTCTGCCATACCAAGAATCCCCGTTGCGCACGGCAATATCGAGCCCCGTCTCCGCTGTTCGATACCACTGGAGCGCCTTCTCAAAATCCTGTGTGCATCCGCGCCCATCTTCGAAGCAAGTGGCAAGCCGTATTGCCGCACTCCCCCACAGCACCGGCGCCTGATGCTGATACACCTCGAAGGCACGCTCGTAGAGTTCGAATGTCTTGACATCATTAGCCTGGCATCCTCTCCCCTGTTGGTACATATCGCCCAGCTTGTAGATTGCCTCGGGCAGCTCCGCCTGAGCAGCACGCTCGTAGCACTCGAACGAGCGGTCATCCAAGGGATACGCCCCCGCATCCTTAGGCTCGATGCCCGCATCAAAAGTGCCCTGGAAATACTTGCCCTCGCACCGGTCGTAGGAGTAGACATAGCCCAAATCCAGAAACGCCCAGGGGTTATCCCGCTCCGCCGCATGCAAATAGAGAAGCTCCGCCGCTCTAAAACACTCGATACGCCGCGTGTGTTCTTCAGGCCGTGTGCAGCCCATCGCCTCGTTATACAAGCGCCCGCCGAGCCTTAGGGCAATCTCTCCATCGAGGTCCAAGCCCAGCTCGTCCGAGTTTTCTTCGACTGCCTCAAAGTCTTCGTCATCCCACAAGCCCAGGTCAAAACCCTCATAGGGGTAAAAGTTTGTGACCATTCTCCCCTCATATTTGCCGTCGTCATCGATGACAGGAGCTGAAATCCACAAGGCAGGCAGAGGTTTGCCAGCATAGGGAACCCACGTATCCGAATCCGGTGTGAAAGCTGGAATATCTGCGATATCACCCAGGTGCAAGTTCTCAGTCATCGAGATCGACCTCCATGTGAATCTTATGCCAGGTTCCACGAAGCTCTAAACCTGTAACCACACCGTAGACATGCTTGCCGCCGTCCATGAGGCGAGCGAGAATCTCGTTGACTTCAACCGAGACATAGCCTAGCCGATGACTGCCCGCGAAGACCTTGATTGCCCATCCGTCGACGAGGTTGCCCTTCTCACGCTCGAAGCGGAGCTTGTCCCCCACCTTGAGCCCCTCAACCGCCTCGTCAATATCCTTCACATGCTTGGTTCCTGCAACATAGGTTTCTTCAACCAGGCAGATGACCTGCTGAAACGGAGGTGGAACAGGCATTCCCGAGCTGTTGGGGTCGAATATGCCAAGCCCTCCGCCACCGATGACGGCAAGGCCGCCCATTCCATCTGTTTCTTGCTCGCTCATGACTCTGCACCCCTCTCCAGCTCTTTCAGGCGTTGCTCAAACTGCCTGCGCGCCTCATCCTGCTGCTCCACCTGCGCTTTCAAGTCGTCTACCCGCGCGCATACCCATTGTGCATCATTGAGCTTCTCCAGGAGTGCATACGGCATAGTGGACTTGAGGGTTTCGAGCCGTTTCTCCGCCTTCTCGAGCTGCACCTCTGCAATGGCGAGCTCAGCATAGAGCTCTTCCAGAGAAGAACCCGTTGGCTCTTCCGATGCCTCGTATTTCTGCGTGGCAACCTCGAGGGAAGTCAGCATGACAAGATCGCCGAGCTCGTAGGCGCGCTGCACGAGCATGAAAAGATGCTGGCCCTCTTCACCCAGCTCAGGATGAAGGTCCGGATGGAGACGCCGAACGAGCGTGCGGTGGAGTTTCTTGAGCTGACATGTTTCACGGCTTGTTAGCGTACGCATGGATGCTCGCGCCTCCATCACGTTGCTATAGGCCTCGAGCTGGTGGTTGAGCTGGTCTTGCCAGGCTGCGAACTCCTGGTCAAGCTGCTGCTCGATAGCACTGGTATCTATGGAAAGTCCCTGGTTGAGGCACGCTTGGGCAAGACTCAGCTTCCGCTTTGCCCTGCGAGCCGCAATCTGAGCTTCGAGCAGGCGGTTTTCCCATACGCCAATCTTTACCGCGTAATCGGCGAGAATCTGCGGGTTGACCTGGAGCTCGATATGGTCGACCTCCATCAGAACTTCAACGATGCTCGCATGCGCTTTCGCAATGCTTGCCAGCACATCTTCGCGTTCTGTAATGTTTTGCGCGCCCGATTCCATGGACCCTCACCTGTTCAGAATTCCACTACTACAGTTTGATGAGTTCAGTATAGAAATACCCTACGACATAGTTTTGCGAGCAAAGAATGACGGCAATAGGAGCGAGCGTACAGATTGGAGGATTTCCCGCTCTTTGTACGGCTCGGGAGGTGGGAGTGCGGCCCTTCTACTGCTTCTTAGCTGCCGATGTTGTCGCGCTCGTCTGCTTCTTGACAGCAGCTTCGCGCTCCTGTTCCTTCGCCTCAAGCTCGGCATCGGTCAGCAGGTCATCGAGACCCTCGTATTCCAGGTCGGTCGCGTCGTTTACCTGGATATGCGTGTGATTGCCGTTGTCGCCCTCGGCCGTATAGTCCTTGAGCTGCATATCTCCACCGATGTAGGCGTAGACATCACGCACCTGCGCGATGGGCGTCTCACCAGCCACGACGGTATCCCCAGCCTTGACCGTGGGGTTCTCCAAGTGGATGAGCACCACGTCCAGGCTGCTCTTCCCCTCGGGTTGGATATGAATCTGCACGTCATCGTATTTGTCGTAGAGCTGGTAGTCTTTCACGAGCACAACCTTACCGGAAACCGGCGCGTAGACCGTCGAACCCGCCGCCGCGCCACAATCGATGGCGCTCATGCGTGGGCCCGCGTTTGTCGACCGGAAGCAGCGGATGAACTCACCCGTCATCCATTTGTCGCCCGTGGGCTGGTCAGAGGCCTTACGCCCCGTGCCATGGTTTTCCATAACTTCTTCGTTATTGGCCTCAGTGAGCTCGGTCGTTATCTCCTCCGCATACCCATAGGAGGCGTTGTGGATGAGGATTTCCGTCAGATCGCTCATTTTCACGGCGCTATGCAGCTGGATGCCATCGCTCTCCGCCATGATGGGCGTGGGCAGGCCTGTCTCCTCCGCGGTGGTCTGAGCGGTAGTCGCGCTCACAATCTGCGAGGGATCGGTGGGATGAATGCTCGAGCTGAAAGGATGAGCGACAGCGAGAACACCCACCAGCACTGCAACAATAGCAATTGCTGCGATGAGCACGGTGAAGACATTG
>CADBRF010000149.1 GCA_902796975.1 uncultured Coriobacteriaceae bacterium | reverse complement strand
CTATGCTTATTCAACTGAGGCGGTTGACATGGCCTTTGGCATGGACATGGGCTTATTTCACGAGAAGGAACACGCGTTCCTGCCCATGTTTTCCGACAATTTGGTTTGCGTCGTGAGCGACCAGCATCCCCTTGCGGAGTTCGAGGCCCTGTCCTCTGAGCAACTTCGCGGTCAGCGCGTTCTCTTGCCCGATGAGGAAACCTATCCCGGGCTGTATGATTTCATCAAGACCTTCCTGCCTGACGGCAAGATAGATGAAGAGAAATCGACGTACGGGCTCTATCGCGATGTCGACACCATGTTTCTCAAGGTCGTAGGTGGGGGGTACGTTGGCTTTACCTCCACGCACAACAAGAAATATTTCACGGACGGAATCAAGTTCCTGCCCCTTACCGACCGGCAAACCTGCTACTACGCAGGCGCTTTTGCCCGCAAAGACAACATGACCCCGGCGGTGCACGATTGCTTCAGCACTTTGCTGGAATGCCGGAGCATGTTGAAGAAACGGTGGCTTCGCGAATACCCCGAATGGTGCGACGTGCCGGGTATGTGAGATCCGGGTGTCTCTTGCTTTTCGGCATTCTATTGAACACTGGGACAAAGAAGGCCTCCGAGCCGTTCAGACTCGAAGGCCTCAATCATGCGAAAAACTTGCGCTGCTGGGCAGTTTAGAGCCTGTTCTCGATCCAGTGGATGTAATCGCCGATGACTTCGTCACGGCAATACTCGTTTTGCGTCTCGTGGAAGAGGCCGCCATATATCTTCATCTGCTTGTCCTTGGAAGCAGCCATCTCGAACATTTCGACCGTGTCCTCGTAGCTGATGATTCCATCCTTTTCTCCATGGGTGAGCAGGCAGGGGTAGGCGAACTGCGACTTGACCGTCTGGAACCAATCCAGGCCCTTCTTGAGTGAATAGGCAAGCCCCGCTGCAAAGCTTGTGCGGTTGTCGGGATCTTTGAGGTACCAGTCGCGCACCTCTTTGACAGAGCAGACACCGTCACCGAGCTCGTTGGGCAGCTGCATATGGGGGTCGAGGCCCTCGGGCACCGCGCTGAGGAAGCCTTTCTTGTCAGCGGTTAAGCCGCCATTGCAGATGATGCCTGCGAGGTGCTTATCGGGGTATTTCACTCCGTAGAGAGCCACGGTGTAGCCGCCCATGCTGTGGCCGTAGAGGAAGACAGGAATGTTCGGGTTTTCAGCAATTGCGCGGTCAACCACCACATTGGTGTCATCGAGAATCTGGTTGAAGTCGTCGTAGTAGGCGCACTCGCCTTCGGAGCGGCCGTGACCGCGGTGATCGAAGCGATAGGTTCCAATGCCCGCCTCGTGCATCTTCTGAGCGAAGTAATCGTAGCGGCCGAGGTGCTCGCACAGGCCGTGCACCATAACGAGAACTGCCTTGTCTTGTGGCGTCACCTCCTTGAGATAACGCAACTTGGTGCCGTCGAACGATTCGATGAATTCATCTGCCATAGTGGCCTCCTCGGTTCGCCTACGTTTGCTGGTGCAAGGCCCAGAGAGGCTTTCTCCGGCGTTACACCTGCCGCCGATTATACCTTGACCTAAGTCTTGTGGGTCAGATTGAGAACTCGCAAAAGTCGAGGCCCTCGTCTGTCTCCAAATGCCAAGATGATACGATTTCACGCGGGCTGCATACGTAACGCATGCCCCTGCATGCGCCAATGTTAAATCAGGGCGATGCGCAGCGGATATTTCTGCATGGTAGCCCCCGGAAACACCTCCTGCTGTTTCTGGGAAAGCCTAAAGAATTTGCTGTTTCAAGGTGGAATGTCACATATTGTTTGCATGCTGCATCCCTGTGGGCGGCGTGCTGCAGCTTGGGCTGGCTATAATCGTTGGAAGAATACGCACGAAATCCAAAGCGAGGTGCTCCGTGACTTCAACCCAGATAACAGCCCTCATTGCTCTGCTCGTTGCCCTCGCTATCGGTATCGTTTGGCTTATCTTCTGGGTTCACCGAGGACTCGTTAAAGGACGCGCCGCTGCTGCGCAAGCTGCCGACCGCGAGGGCTTTTTCTATCAGGTGAGATGCGAGGAATGCGGCAACGAACGCCAAGCTTCGTATGCAGAGGCAACGCAAGGCGCCATGAACAAGTCCAAGGGTGTTACGGCAGAAGCCCAGGTGGGGCTTTTTGACGCTGGAGGCACGCATTACACCTCCTTTTCCAAGAAGATGTTCTGCCCACAATGTGGCCGCAAAACCTGGCAGCAGCTGCTCAACTATAACGGACACGATGCCCAAGCTCTTAAGAACACCGCAAACAGCATCGGCCCCATACTCATCAACGGTGCTATCGGACTCGTGGGGTTGACGGCAATCGTGATGGTTGTCTTCTCTATTGTCTTGCCATTCATGCGCTGAGGATGGCGGCAAGCTCGCTGACGGGTGCGTTTGCGTTGGCAGGTTCCTACTTCTTTCCTTGTGTCAGAGCATGAACAGGCTGAGGAGGAAAAGGGCGTATCCTCCCACAATGCCCGAGCTTGTATACACTGCCCCTTCGGGTGTCGAGACGCCATACATGATGAGCAGAAAGAGGCCGAGCAGCGCGAATCCGGCGGGAACCGCGAGAAAGTATACCAAGGCAAGCCCCACGGGGTGGTCGTCGCCCCAGTCGAATGCTCTCCAAACAATGACGCAATAGATTAAGAATCCAAAGACCATCACGCATTCTGAAAGCCGTTCCGACATGTCCTGGTCGGCGCCCAGCATGGTGCCGAAGAAATTCATGGAGAACCGCCAGGTGAAAATCGGGATGAGTACGAATGCCAGAACGGTGATGACGGCGCTCTTCATGATGGCCTCCTTTCTTGTGCGGCTATTATCCCACTGAGCCATGCACGTGGCCGGCGACAAAGAACATTTGCTTTCGCTTTGTCTGCTGTGTGTGCAGCGTTCTCAAACCGTGGTCCTCAAGGCACGAGCGGG
>CADBRF010000148.1 GCA_902796975.1 uncultured Coriobacteriaceae bacterium | reverse complement strand
CGAGAATCTGAAGAAGGACATTGAACACGTCAGGATGTGCCTTTTCGATTTCATCGAACAGGATGACAGAGTAGGGATGCGAACGGACAGCCTTGGTGAGCTGACCACCCTCGTCATAGCCGACATAGCCCGGCGGCGAACCGATAAGACGGCTGACCGTATGCTTCTCCATGTATTCGGACATGTCGATGGAGATGAGCGCGTCCTGGCTGTTGAAGAGGAACTCCGCGAGCGCCTTGGAGAGCTCGGTCTTGCCAACGCCGGCGGGGCCAAGGAAGATGAACGAACCCATGGGGCGACGCGGGTCTTTGAGGCCTGCGCGGCTGCGGCGGATGGCCTTGGAAACAGCGGTAACAGCCTCGTTCTGACCGACAACGCGGCGGTGAAGAGCCTCTTCCATGCGGAGGAGCTTCTTGGTTTCCTCCTCGGTGAGGTTGGAAACCGGCACACCCGTTGCCACAGAGACAACGTCGGCAATCTGGTCTACATCGACGGTTGCAACGTTGAGAGCAGCCTCTTCACGCCATTTCTCCTCGAGCCCAGTGCGTTCCTTGAGAAGCTCCTTCTCGCGGTCGCGGAGGTTAGCCGCTTGTTCGAAGTTCTGATGCCCGATGGCCTCCTCTTTCTCGAGGCGGACTTTCTTGAGCTTCTCCGAAATCTCGGCGATGTCGGCAGGCACCGTCAAGTTCTTGATGCGCATGCGGGCACCCGCCTCATCGAGCAGGTCGATTGCCTTATCGGGGAGGAAGCGATCCTGGATGTAGCGGTTTGCCATGGTCGCGGCAGCTTCGATGGCCTCATCTGTATAGTGCACGCGATGATGCGCCTCGTAGCGGTCCTTCAGGCCATTGAGGATCTTGATGGTGTCCTCGATGGAAGACTCCTCGCATACGAGCGTCTGGAAGCGGCGGGCAAGGGCGGAGTCCTTCTCGATGTGCTTGCGGTATTCGTCTGTGGTAGTAGCGCCGATAACCTGAATCTCGCCGCGAGACAGCGGAGGTTTGAGGATTGCAGCGGCATCGATGGAGCCCTCTGCGCTGCCAGCGCCGATGAGCGTGTGCATCTCATCGATGAAGAGGATGATATTGCCGTCATCGATGACCTCTTTGATGACGTTCTTGAGGCGCTCTTCGAACTCTCCGCGATATTTGGAGCCGGCAACGAGAGCGGAGACATCGAGCATGACGAGGCGCTTGTCGCGAAGCGTATCGGGAACTTGGCCGTCTGCGATGAGCTGCGCCAGACCCTCGACGATTGCCGTCTTGCCAACGCCCGGCTCGCCGATAATGCAGGGATTGTTCTTGCTGCGGCGGCTGAGAATCTGCATGACACGCTCGGTTTCGCGCTCGCGCCCGATGACGGGGTCGAGTTCGCCCTTTGCAGCCCGCTTGGTCAAATCCACGCCGAACTCGGCCAAGGCCGAACCCTGCTGCTGACGATGCGGCGAATTGTTGGCTCCCGGAGGCGCATACGGCGTGGGCTCCGGCTGATCTTGAAGAAGCTCGCCCACTTTTGCGCGAACTTGGTCCCCATCAACGCCCATCTGTATAAGCGCCTGCATGGCAATACCATTGCCCTCACGAACGATGCCCAGCAGCAAATGCTCGGTTGAGATGTAATTCTTACCAAGCTGCAAAGCCTCGCGAAGAGCGCCTTCAAGCACGCGCTTGGCACGCGGGGTGAAAGGAATATGGCCCGCTGCGGCAGGCATGTCGGAATCGGTGATGGTCTTGATTTGAGCAACCGCCACATCGTAGGAGACATCAAGCGCCTTGAGGGCTTGAGCGGCTACACCTTCATCCTCGCGAATGAGGCCGAGAAGCAGATGCTCGGTGCCTACGTAGGATTGCCCAAGACCTCGCGCTTCTTCCTGCGCGAGAACAAGCACCCGTCGGGCTTTATCAGTGAATTTCTCGAACACAGATATCGCCCTCCTTACCCATAGTTGATAACAATATGACCAATAGTATAGGCATGACAAATAGCCAAGTTGTTACACGTCGGCAACAGCTCGCCGACGCCGCGGCATCGAAAAAGGGCGGCACCCGAAGGCACCGCCCTTACGTCGATGAAATTGCAGCTCTTCTTACGCCTCGGGGCGCATGAAGGGGAACAGGAGCACATCGCGAATGGATGCGCAATCGCACATGAGCATGACCAGACGGTCGATGCCGATGCCGATGCCACCAGCGGGCGGCATGCCATATTCGAGCGCACGGATGTAGTCCTTGTCGTAATCCATGGCCTCGTCATCACCAGCAGCTTTCTGACGCATCTGCTCGGCGAAACGCTCCTCCTGGTCAACTGGGTCGTTGAGCTCGGAGAAGGCGTTGGCGTACTCGTGCCCGCACACGAAGAGCTCAAAACGGGACGTGAGCTCGGGGTTGTCTTCCTTCTTCTTGGCCAGCGGGCTGATCTCGAGCGGATGGTCGCACACGAAAGTGGGTTCCACGAGCGTTTCCTCGACGAGTGCCTCGAAGACCTCGGAGATGAGCTTACCCTTGCCCCAGCTCTCCTGCACGTCCACGCCCGCCTTGGCGGCAATGGCGGCGAGTTCTTCGCGCGTGCGGTCGAATGAGACGTCCTCGCCCGCCTTCTCGCTAGCGAGCTCAATCATGGTCGCACGGCGGAAAGGCTTGGAAAAGTCCAGCTCATTGCCCTGATAAGTAATCTGGAGCGTGCCGTTGGCAGCCTGGCATGCCGCGCGGAAGGCGCCCTCGCAGAAGTCCATCATGCCGTCCAGGTCGGAGAAGGCGCAGTATGCCTCGAGCGTGGTGAACTCGGGGTTGTGGGTGAGGTCCATGCCCTCGTTGCGGAAGCAGCGGTTGAGCTCGTAGACGCGCTCGAGACCGCCCACAAGCAGGCGCTTGAGGTAAAGCTCGGGAGCAATGCGCAGGTAGACCTCCATGTCCAACGCATTGAAGTGCGTGGAGAAGGGCTTAGCAGTGGCACCGGATGCCAGCGGCGAAAGCATAGGGGTCTCGACCTCGAGATAGCCCTGGTTCTCGCAGAAGGCGCGAATGGCGCTGATTATATGGCTGCGCTTGACGAAGACCTCGCGAACATCTGGATTAGCGATGAGGTCGACATAACGCTGGCGGTAGCGCGTCTCCTTATCGGAGAGGCCGTGGAATTTCTCAGGGAGCGGCCTCAGAGATTTCGAGAGGAGCTCAACCGTGGTGGAGGCGATGGAGAGCTGGCCACGGCGCGTGCGCATGATAGTGCCCTCGGTGCCGATGATATCGCCGACATCCAGATCCTTCACACGCTCGTAGGCTTCTTCGCCCACGTTGTTGATGCGTACAAACAGCTGGATATCCCCACTCGCATCGTGCAGGACGATGAAGCAGACCTTGCCCTGACGCCTGAACGCCATGATACGGCCGGCAACGCGAACGACGTCTTCGGTGTTCGCGCCATTTTCGAGTTCCGTGTAACACTCTTCAAGATCTGCCGCGTGGTCGGTCACGTCAAAGCGATGCCCATAGGGGTTGAAGCCGGCCTCAATAAGCGCCTGACGCTTTCCGAGACGGACCTCACGCGGATCGTCCACAACCTCTGCCTGGGCGCCCGTGTTCTTGGACGAATCTGACATCTAGTGGCCAACCTTTTCGATCGTGAACTTCATCTTGCGGCCAGTGGGACCAACGTACTCGATGGTATCGCCCTTGCGCTTGCCGAGGCAGGCGGCACCAGCAGGAGAATCGTTGGAAATCTTGCCGAGAGAGAAGTCTGCCTCAGCACCGCCAACGATGGTGAACTCGTGCAGGCCACCCTTCTCGTCCTTGAGCGTGACAGTGGAGCCGATGACAACGTTCTTACCAGCCTTGGAAGAGTCGATGACCTCTGCGTGGGCAAGAAGATAGGTGATGCGATTGATCTCGTTCTCGACCTGACGCTGCTCTTCCTTCGCATCGTCGAACTCGGAGTTCTCGGAAATATCGCCAAAATCGCGGGCGATGCGGATGCGCTCGCCAACTTCTTCGCGCTTTTCAGTTTCGAGGTAGTGGAGTCTCTCTTCGAGCTCCGCCTTGCCTTCTGGGGTGAGATATTGGCCGGTCTCTGTATTCGCCATCGTGCCGTACTCCTTCGTTTTTTGTGTAAACATCGCGGCGCATGCAAACCTCACGATTCGCACACGCCGCGCTCGTACCAGATTTGTGCCGCTACATCAGGGCTTAAGCCTGAGAGGAGTCTTTCTTCTCAGCCGGCTCTGCTGCGACAGACTCTGCGGGAGCTTCCGCATCTTCAGCTACTGCTTCGGCAGCAACTGCGCCGTCCTTCTCAGCTTTATCTTCTTTCTTGTCGCCCATGCCATCACGCAGGCCCTTGACCGTGCGTCCGATGGCATTGCCCAGCTTGGGAAGGTTTTTAGGCCCGAAGATGAGCAGTACGACGACGAGGATGATGATGAGCTCGGTAGGGCCCATTCCCAGAATCCTCATGATGCCTCCAAAATTGAAAAAAACGAACACTACTGTTGGGACAGCGTGAGAAAGAGTAGCAGACACAAGTTGAAAATGAAAGTATGCAAGCACGTAGGCGGCGCCGAGAAGGGCAACTTAGCCCCGCGGTTGACAAAGAAAACGAGCCAACCAGGAATCTCCTGATTGACTCGTTGCAGTTTGATGGTCGGGATGACTGGATTCGAACCAGCGACCTCTCACTCCCGAAGCGAGCGCTCTACCAAGCTGAGCCACATCCCGTTTGCACACAAGGCAACATTCTAGCAGATAGATAAACCGCCGTGCAATGTATTTCCTTTAGATGCCCAAATTATTCCGGGGCGAGCCTAGAAGCGAAGCGCGCACACCCAGCTGCCGCCACTGCCGTAGCTGACATTTGCACCAGTGTGAGGAGCATGAATGTAGTTGGTGCCGCCAGTGGAAATGGCCACGTGACCGCTGCGGTAGAGGACATCGCCAGGAGCAGCATCACTCGGGGACAGACGCGCACTTGCGCAAGCATACTGGCTTTCGGTGTAGTGCGGAAGGCTGATGCCGATCTTGGCGTAGCACCACATGACAAGACCAGAGCAGTCAAATGAATCTGGGCCGGAAGCGCCCCAGACGTAGGGGCAGCCGATGCGCGAAGCGGCGTAATCTACGACGCTGCCATGCGTGGGCACGCTGCTTGCAGCAGAAGAGCCAGAGTCGCTGCTGCTACCGCTGTTGCTGCTACTGCTCTTGTTCGAAGAGCTGCTCGAGGAGCTCTTGCTTGAGGAACTGCTGCTAGAGGAGCTCTTCGTGGTGGAGGGGGTATAGGCAGCGGCTGCAGCGGCCTGACGCTGGGCCTCTTCCTCCTGCTCCTTCTGTACCAGCTCCGCAACCTCGGTGCTCAGATTGTCGTAGGTGGACTGAAGCTGAGCGGACTGAGACTCGATGCTGGATTTGAGCGAAGCCTGCGTATCGAGAGCATCCTTGGCCGCCGTCTGGTTTTCTTCCAGCTCTGCCTGGGCGGTATCGAGCTCTTCCTTGGCGGCCTTGGTTTCCTGAACCAGCTTGGCATCCTCGGTATTGAGCTTGTCAAGCGACTCGACGGTCTCGACGAAGTCGTTGAAGGAATGCTGGCCAAGCAGAACGCTGAGGTACGACGTGTTGCCCTCACGGTACATGGCCGTGGCGCGCGTGCTCAGACGATCGTTGAGAGTGTCAAGGCGCTGATTGGCATCGTCAATCTTGGTCTGGCACTCCTCCACCTTGGCGGTGGCGTCGTTGTAGGAATCCTGAGCGGCGTTGTACTGGTCGACTGCCTGCTCGAGCTCGGAATTCATGGAATCGAGCTGTGCCTTTACCCTTTGGGCCTCGGCCTTTTTCTCAGCAGAGGTGACGGCAACGGCTTCGCCTGGCTGCACAGCGCACATGGCGCCAAAAGCCAAAGCAGTGCCGAGGAACGCTCTGCGGTTAAGTTTCACTGACATCTAAATCCCCCAATAAATCGAATCTGGGCACGTTTTGGGTTCTCGTAGTCTGAACATACTAGCACCTAATTGTAAAACTGTCGAAACCGGAGCACAAAGACACCACAGGTTAAACACACTTGCCCCGCGGCCCTCAAGACATCTGAAGAACAGCGTTCGAATAAACGTCTCTTTTCGCAGGTCAAACACAACCAAGGCATTTGCACAGGCTAAACCCATGCAGAGCAGAAGGCGTCGAGCAATCGAACTGCAATATGCTGGGCAAGGCGCCCTTTTGAGACTTCGGACGCATCGGCAGCGGCGGTTTCGGCTGGGAGAACGGCGACAATGAGCCGGCGCGACCCATCCTCGATGACCCCAAGAGCAGCAGCAAGACGCTTCTCGAACATCTCGCTGTGCGCGAACTGCAAAACGGGAACGCCATGCTCCTCAGGTGTGCCTTCCGTGGAGATACCAGCACGAAGCATATTCTTGGGAGGAACGCCCCCGAGCACATCGGCGCTCACAACATGCGTAGACGACGTGGTCGCACGGGCAAGATTGGCAATACGTGAGGCGATTTCCCTGCCCATTTCATCGAGTCCATAGAAGCAGATATCCATGTGCTCCAGGACTTCTGCAGCTCGAGCATAGCCGCGATAGCCTTGGGATTCTGCCGTGGTGATGGATTTACCCTCCCAGGCATGGCGCAAACGCATGATCGCATCGACGGTTCCCGCACCGGCAATGCCGTCTTCGGTAAGACCGGTGCTCGCCTGGAACTCGCGCACCGCCTGCTCGGTATGGGCACCGTATATGCCGTCTGCATCTCCGCCCGCAAAGCCCAGGACGGAGAGGATGCGCTGCAGCTCACGCACGTCGTTGCCATGGAAATAGGGCATGTGCAGGTAGAGAACACGGTCGCCCAACGAGAATGTTGCGTTGACGAGCGCGTGCCATGCAGCATCGTCGACGAAATCCTTGTCGGCGAGCCCTTCCCTCTCGCGGAACTTACGCACAGCTGCCGAGGTTCTCGGGCCATAGAAACCATCTGCAGTCACCTCGAAATCGAGGGTAATCAGACGGTTCTGCACGTCTTGAACAGCACGTCCTGAATCTTCAGGCCGAATAGGGTCCATGCTTACCTCCCTATTTGAGGCGCTTCACGAAGAACACGCCCATGGAGAGCAGCTCCTCGCGCGCATGCGAAGCTGGCAAAGTTTCGCGAAGCAGGTCTTCATGCTCATGAGCAAGTTTGGTCGCGTAGGAACGCGCATAGTCGAGAGACCCCGCATGGTCGGCGATTTCCACTGCCCGAGCGAGCAGATTGGGATCTGTGGTCTTCGACTGGAGAATCTGAAGCAGCTCATCGCGTTCTTCTGGCGTGGCATTCGAAAGCGCATGCACCATGATGAGGGTGCGCTTGCCCTCGGTGATATCGCTTCGGAAGTCCTTGCCCTGCTTCTTGGCGTCGCCCACGAGGTTGAGCAGGTCGTCTTGAATCTGGAAGGCAAGGCCCGTAGACATGCCATAGGCGCGGAGGGCTGCAATCTGTTCTTCGGTTCCACCGCCGATAATGGCACCAACTGCCAGGGGCACGGCGCCCGAATAGAAGGCGGTCTTATGCTGAGCCATGATCAGATAGTCATCTATGGAGATATCAAAGCGCTCGTCGCGTGCCCATCCTAGGTCGAGAGCTTGGCCTTCGATGGTGCGAGTCGTCATATCGACCAGCTCGCGCAGAATGCGAAGCTTGACACCATCTGAAAGGGATTCGTCTCTCAATACCGTGCCGGTGACAAGCGAGAGCGCCAGGTCTCCACAGTTGATGGCTATGCCTTCGCCCTCGGTGATGTGCATGCAGGGCTCACCGCGGCGGAGCAGAGATTCGTCCGCGATGTCGTCGTGGATGAGAGCCGCCGTGTGGAAGTGCTCAATGGCGCATGCCGCGCTCCGTGCCTGCTCAGCGGTACCGCCCACAGCCTTACAAGCGACCTCGCAGATGAGAGGCCGATGGCGCTTGCCCCCGTTGGCCGTGTACTTCGAGAGCGGGCCATAGAGATAGCGCACCATGTCAGGCTGCGAAACACGGCGGAGCGGTTCCTGCAGGCTCTCGTCGAAACGCTTTGCATTTTGATTGAGAAGTTTCTCAAAACTTAATGTAGTCATAATGCTGGTATCATACCGCACTTACTCGAATCAGAGACTTGCACAAGTCAAAAGTACGCTCACGGCAACTTCTTCTCCGACCACTCGCATACTTGCAGCTCAACGCATTGAGCCAGGCATGCAAACGCCCCCAGCATGCCGGGGGCGAAAGTCAGGTGTTGGCAGAGCGACGCAGCGCCGCTATTTCAGGTTTTTCTTCAAACGCACGAAGGTCTCGGCGTTGACGCCATCGACATTGATGCCATGCACCGTCCGCTGGCCAGGATCTTCCTCGGCAGCCATCAGGTCTTCATCGGTGCGGGAATCGTATTGGCGCTTGCCATCGATGACGATACGATCAAGCTCGAGCGCAGCGCTGTCCTCGTCTTCGGCATCTTTGAAGTACATCTCAACAGGCACGCGAATGACGCCAGACGCTACCCAACGGTCGTCATCGGAACGCCCGACAATCCAGTCTACGCGGCCTGGCCCCTTGAGCACATACGGATGTGTCTGCATGAAATTGGTGAGATCCAAGTTAGCATTTGCCCCAACTCTGACCTGCATGTCTTTGTCTGACTGGCTCATAGCTCATCACCCTTCCTTGCGAAAGCGTCTGTCACTCGAAGGCACTTGCTCCGCCTCCTATTCTAGACCTCTGCCGAGCGCCCTTTACCCGCGCTGGGAAACTTTTTGAACAGATGTAACGCCTACGTATAGAAATGCCGAGCGTCATTACTAACGGCGAGTGAGGAAGAAGGCAATGAGCAAGACAGCAAGCCCACCCGCGTCAAAGGCAATAAAACGCTCGATACTCGCAGCGAGAACTGCTTGGCCAGCTCCGAGGCCAAAGAGAATCCAGCTCTCCCCCACAAGCCCGGTGAGCTGCTGAGCAATCATGACGCAGAACAGGGTCCTGTGTTTTTCTGGCTTCAAGAACACGGGAGGGTAGGTAGCGTTCCACATGGCGAACACGACTCCCATCCCCTGCACTGCAGCAGCCGCGCCTGGCCCTGTGAGCTGGTAGGCAGCGGTGAAGACTTCTGGTCGCAACACAAATTGGAGTGCGCATGTGATGTTGATAATGAAGACCGCAAGTATGAGCAGCCTCGCAACGACGTTCTTCCAGGATGCTGCAGCCTTCAAAAGAGCTCCAAATCAGCTAGGACAGACAGGAGGCGTGTCGCAGAATCAGAAAGAGGGTTCGTCTTCGGAACGGCCAGACTCATTGGAGCCAGAGGAATTGGCACCCCTGTTCTCCTCTGAATTTGACGTATTCTCACCCTGCTTAGCGTCAGATTGCTCGCCTTTGCTGCTTTCTGTTTCTATCGAGCCTTCTGGCCCGGCGGAAACATACTCTTCCTCATCGTAGAAATCGTAGCTGGCGCTGGCATCGTAATCGGAGAACTCCGAGAAATCCCAATCGTAGGTATAGTGGAGTTCCTCTTTTGCCTGCTCATCGGTTATCTGGGGGAATTCCACATAGACGCTATAGCCAAGGACAGCGTCGGTGTACTCGCGCCAGATGGGCGCACAGATCGTGCCACCATAGAGATTAGTCTCCCTCTCCTGGCGGTAGCCAGACCAGACCGCCGTGACAAGCTGGGGCGTGTAACCACAGAACCACAGGTCGCGCCCGCCTTCGGAAGTGCCGGTCTTGCCCGCTGCAGGCTGCCCGCTCCAAAGTTGGGCGCCAGTGCCCGTGCCGTAGTCAACAACCGTCTGGAGAATCCTGGAAACCTCAGCGGCAAGGGCAGGCGTAACTGCCTGTTCGCCCTTCTTGCCCTGGTACATGTAGACGCGCTCGCCCCGAGTGTTGAGGATTTCCGTGATGGCAACAGGCTCCTGATGGACGCCCTCGTTTGCGAAGGTGCCATAGGCGCTTGCCATCTCAAGGGGGTTGACGCCAAAGGTGCCGAGCGCGATGGAATCATAGGGCTGCAGCTCGGAAGTGATACCGCATTTCTTTGCCATCGCCATGGCCTTATCTGGCCCAAGCTCGTGAACCAGGCGCGCATAGACCGTATTGACAGAGTAGGTGGTGGCGTCTTCGATGCTCATCATGCCGCCGCCTTCGCCTTCGGAATTGTTCACTTCCCACTTGCCAATGACAGCTGGGGAATCAGAATCGATGCGGATTTGCGGGTCGACGCCAGCTTCCAACGCCGCGGCGAGGGTGAAGGTCTTGAAGGAGGAACCCGCTTGCCTGCTCATCTGCGTAGCGAGGTTGAACTGGTTGCTCTCGTAGTCTTTGCCGCCCACCATGGCCAGGATATAGCCCGTGTGAGGATCGATGGAAACAAGCGAGGCATCGAGGTCCTCGTAATTCTGCAGGCCATGCTCCACAGCCTCGTTGGCAGCGCGCTGGGCCTTGGGGTCGAGCGTCGTATAGACGTCGAGGCCACCACGAGCGATGTCGGATTCGGGGAATTCATCGGAGTTCGAGAGCAGGTCGCGCACGTAATCGACGAAATAGGGCGCGATATCTTGGACGCTGTCTTCAGACTCGCCGGAATCCTGAATCTCTGGCCTATCCGCCAGAGCCTCGTCGTATTCCTTCTGGGAAATTTTGCCATTGGAGAGCATGCGATCGAGCACCAGGTTGCGGCGAGAAAGAGCGGCTTCGTAGTGCTCGCGGGGGTTGTTGGCATTGGGCGACTGGGGGATACCGATGAGCATCGCCGCTTCCGAGAGGGTGAGCTCGCTGGCATGGCAGCCAAAGTAATCGCGTGAAGCTGCCTCGATGCCGTAGTTGCCGTTGCCATAGTTGACGACGTTGAGGTACATCATGAGGATCTGGTCTTTGGTGTACATCTTCTCAACCTGCAAGGCGATGTACATCTCTCGAACCTTGCGCTCCACAGTGCGCGAAGACATCTCATCAAGCAGGACAGTGTTGCGCACGAGCTGCTGGGTGATGGTAGATGCGCCCTCGGACGTGCCATGGCTTGTGATGTTGACCACAAGGGCTCGAACAATGCCCTGGACGTCGATGCCGTGGTGGTCGTAGAAGCGAACGTCTTCGGTTGCCACCGTGCCTTCGAGCACATAGGGGCTGACCTCGTTGATGCCCACTTCGATCCGGTTTTCGAGATAGATCTTCGCCAGCACCGTGGAGCGATCGTTGGCAAGGATATTCGTGACGCTTGACTCTGCATAGCTGTCAATATCGCTGTAATCGGGGAGGTCGGTGAGCCAGCTCTGGCAGAGAAGCACGGCCGCCACGGCAAACGTTGCTATAACTGCAAAGATACCGCCGAATATGGCGAGCAAGCCAACTGTGCGGTGCTCTGCTTTCTTGCGTCGTCTGCGCTGGACTCGAATAACGGCCACGTGTTCCCTCCTTCGGAGCTTCGCGCTCATTATCCATCAATTAAAACGTCCGTCAAAGCATAACATCAGATGGTCTGGCAGAGTGCTCACGTTGCCCACCTGCGCGTATCCTTCGGCTGCACCTGAAGGCACGGCAGCCGCTAAAGACGGCCGCGGAGCAAATCCCGACGGAGCTTCAAGGTGCTTTCACGCTGCGGCGCGACTATGTCCTTGCAGCGGGAAAGATAACGGCGTGCATCGCGGGACCTCCCACGCTCGATGACAACACGAACGAGTTCGGACACCTCGAAATCCATGTCATTGCGATATTCATAGTAGAGGCGGGTGGCCATGTGCGTGATCGCAGCAGGAAAGCCCCGCTTCCTCCTCGGGCGCTGCTCGTGCTGCGTTTGCTGCTCGGCATCTTGCTCTTCCTCGCCCTTTTCGGGGGAGAATCCTCCCCACCGCGAGACGGAAACCCTGTCCAGCTCGGGCACGACGTATCCACAGAAGAGCGCAACGGCATGAATCCAGGTGGCATAGCCCCTACCTGGGTCGTGGACCGGGCGCTTTTTCAGGAGCTTGACCAGGGCACCGTTGAAAACCATGCCACCGCCAAAGGCCCAGTTCTTCACCACGAGCAGGCTGAGCGGGTGTTCTGCACATGGAATATATCGGAGGACATCGCTCTCTCCCGTTCCACTAGCTGAATCGAGCGAGCCCACGCCGCAGTAATAGAGCTCGGCACGACTCGAGTTGGAGGAGATGCGCGAGCAGCCGATAAAGAGATGGTCAGGTGTCCACCTGCAGCCCTGCTCGGCGATAGCAAAAAAGTCGAACGCCTGGGGATCAACACCGCGGATAAGCGTGAGCATGGTCTCAGTCGTGTTATGGAAAGCCGGATCTCGCCTGGTGCCGATGCAGTCGTACTTTCCCGCAAACTCTTGCAGCGTTTTCCAGGTCTCATCCGTGGAACCGTTATCGAGAACCTGGATGGTGACCTGCACATCCTGTTGATGGAGGATGCTCTCGAGAAGGGCGGAAAGACGCCTGCCGGCATTATGCACCGCAAGCAGCACAAGCACGCTCGGCTGTTTCATGACATCCCCCTCTCCCCCTTTAGCGGAGAGAAATCATAGCAGCCTTGAGGTTCGAGAGGCCGGCTTGTTGGCAAACTGCATCATTCTTCGAGCGACGGGGAAACGAGGGCTCGCGCAGCTGCAGCAGCGTACAAATTGGCTGTTTTCTCGCAATCTGCACGACCACGCGGACGCAACGGGAGCGGAAGACGCACAAAATGCCGGTTTTATCGCATCCTGCACTGCCGCAGCGACGCTACGAGAGCCAGAAACGTACAGATTAGCGTTTTCCCCGCAACCTGTACCGCTATTTCGCAGTGCCAGCCTCGCCCCTAGTCCGAGAGCAGAGCGAGCAGGTCTTCACGTTGCAAGGAAGCGAGCGAGAGCCCGCCCGTGTTCATAATCTGGTCCGCGAGGTCGCTCTTGGCGCGTTGGAGGTCGAGGATGCGCTCCTCGATGGTTCCCTTGGCGATGACCTTGTAGACGTTCACGTTACGGGTCTGGCCGATGCGGTGGGCGCGGTCAGTCGCCTGGTTCTGGGCGGCGGCGTTCCACCATGGGTCGGCATGGATAACCACTGAGGCGCCCGTGAGATTGAGGCCTGTGCCACCAGCCTTAAGCGAGATAAGGAAGACGGGCGTGTCATCGGAATTGAAGGCGTTCACCAGTTCGACGCGCTTCTTCTTGGGTGTACTGCCCGTCATCTCGTAGTAGGGCATCTTCTGCCTGGCAAGACGGCCAGCGATGACGGAGAGGAAGCTCGTGAACTGCGAGAAGACGAGAGCTTTCGCGCCGCCCTCCGTTGCACTCTCCACCAGTTCAAGGATGGTCTCGAGTTTGGCTGCTTCACCCCGATAGTCGTTATAGATGAGGCGCGGATCGCAGCAAATCTGGCGGAGCCTGGTGAGTTCCGCGAGAATCTCGATTTTACCAAGCGCCTTGCCGTCTTGACCCTCATCCTTCTGCAGCGCCATGCGAAGCCGCTGTTCACGGGCATCGTAGAGCTCGCGCTGCTCTTCGCCAAAGTGTGCATAGACCACCATGTCGAGCTTCTCGGGGAGGTCGGTGAGAACATCTGCCTTGGTCCTTCGGAGGATGAAAGGAGAGACGACGAGCTGAAGTCTGTGCATGACATCTTCATCGCCGTCGGCAATGGGCTTCTCATAGCGGGTACGGAAGCGCTTGTAGCCGCCAAGCAGACCAGGCATGAGAAAGTCGAATATGCTCCAGAGCTCGGAGAGACGGTTCTCGATAGGGGTGCCGGTGAGCGCGAACCTGTGGCGAGCGGGGACACGCTTGACCGCGCGTGCCGCCTTGGTGTGATGGTTCTTCACGTATTGGGCCTCGTCGAGAACTTCTGTGTAGAAGGTCATGCGCTCGTAATCGTCAACATCGATGCGGAGCAGGTCGTAGGAAGTGATGAAGACATCGCACGCCCCGCGAGCGCGGATGCGGGCGCGGTCAAGCTGGCTACCGGCGATAACGCGCACGGTGAGCTCAGGCGCGAACCGAGCAAACTCCGCTTCCCAGTTGTAGACGAGTGAGGCGGGGCAGACGATGATGCTGGGGCCAATCTTGCGGGCTTCGTCCCTGCGAGAGAGCAGGAAGGCGATCATCTGCAGCGTCTTGCCCAGGCCCATCTCATCAGCGAGAACGCCCCCAAAGCCCATATCCGCCACGGTGGAAAGCCACCGGAAGCCCTGTTCCTGGTAGCTTCTCAGCACCTTGGCGAGCGTTGGTGGAACCGTATAGCGTTCAGGGTCGACGTTCCTGAACTCGTCAAGATACTCCATGAAGGAATCATCTTTG
>CADBRF010000147.1 GCA_902796975.1 uncultured Coriobacteriaceae bacterium | reverse complement strand
TCGAGCGCAATGCCACGATACCAGCCATCTCTCAAGATGATGTATACGAGCTCAGATTAGTCGACAGCCACCATGACGTCGGTTGCCTTGACAATGGCGAGAGCCTTCTCGCCAACAGCGAGGCCGAGGTCCTTGATTGCGGCGTTGGTGATGGAGCCGGTGATGACGTTGCCGTCGCCGAGGTCGAGCTTGACATGGCCGTTCACGGCGCCTTCCTTCACCTCAACGATAGTGCCAGCGAGCTGGTTGCGTGCGGAGAGGTTGGAGATGCGCTCTTCGCCAGCGGCAAACATAACGTTCGTTGCCTTGATGATGGCGTAGGCCTCTTTGCCCTCGGCAAGCTCGAGGCTCTTGATAGCGTCCATGGTGATGTCGGCCTTGAGAACATTCTCGCCGACTTTGATGGCGACTACACCGTTAACCGCGCCCTCTTCGATGCCAGTGATGACACCCTTGAGCTGACCGCGTGCGCTGATTTTCATGCTGCGAATCCTTTCGTTTGGTCGAGACCCCTGTGTCTCTAAAATCCCTGTAGAGATGCATCATGTCCGAGTTCTCACCGGAAGCGCTGCAAGTTCTCAGGTCGCCATGAGATGACATGTATAGTTCGCGACATTTCTCAGTGAATCAACTTGACAAAGAACAGATGCAAAAAAGAATATATCTAAAGAACTATAAATCCGCAACAGTAATTGAATTTCCGATAAATGAGCTGCTCGCCGGCATGACCGAGCGTGGTCTACAGGTGAGTAATGTGGGAATGGGAGCGGCTGTGGTATAGTCTCGCGCAGGTCGTAGAGCAAAAGGAGGGCCGAATATGGCCGCTTGTTGGGAAGAGCCCGGATGCAATTACCTGTTGAGCGACGATTGCCCGCATTACGCGACGGGCATCTGTCCTCGCACCTGCATGTACACGGTCTGCGAGAATCCTCAGCACGAGTATGCGACAGGCATGGAAACCTTCTCCGCCTACGATGTGGATTTCTCCGCGGCGCGTAAGGAAAACTGTGCGAGTTGCCGCTTCTTTCTCAAACACGCGCCCCGCATAAAGACCGCAAACTAGCGCAAGGAATCCGTTCCCATGGCGAATTTCACTGAGAAGGCACTGGCGCAGACGCTCTTCGAGCTTCTGGAAACCCAGCCAATCGATAAAATCACCGTCAAGGAAATTACAGATAGGTGTGGTCTCAACAGGAACACCTTCTACTATCACTACCACGATGTATACGAACTCCTCGATGCAGCTCTCACTGCGACCGAGGATGAGATGTTCAGCGACTTGAGCAACGACGCCAGCCTGCAGGAGTGCCTGCGAGCGGCTTTGGGAGATGCTCTCAAGAATAGGAACATCGTCTACAACATCTACCGGTCCGTGCGCCAGGAACTTCTTGAGGCGTACTTCTACAGGACGGCCGAGCGCTACATCCGCCCCTATGTGGAACATCAGGCGGAAGGTCTTGCGGTGGCACAGGAGTATATCGATGACATCACGCATCTCCTCTCAGCCTGCGTGGAAGGGCTGATTCTCGACTGGCTGAGGGATGGCATGGTGGATGATCCCTTTGCCTTCTGCGAGCGGGTGTCCATTCTGCTCGAAGGCGGCGTCCGCACTATGTTGAAGCGCGCTGCGGGAAAGTAACCTGCTGATTGGTGTCGCCTGCGGCATTGAGGTTCTGACAAACCATTTGCTGTGTCAGAGCTAAAGCAAGTCCAAGGAAAAACATGCGCAAAATTTGGGCAAATGAAGACCGATGCCTAAAAACTGAACGCTCGTTCTAAACTGACTATTCATTCAGTTTTTTGGGCAGACTACCATCCCCTTCCGTAGAACTATTCAGGAGGTGGGATAATGCTGCACTTTGGCAGGGCAGTCGTAAAGCTGCGCGTCCCGATTATCATCATCGGGTTGCTGCTCTTGATTCCGTCGGTCATGGGATATCTGGCCACGGGCGTTAACTACGACATGCTCACGTATTTGCCCGAGGATATGGAGACAGTCGAGGGACAGAATATCCTCAAGAACGATTTTGGAAAGGGCGCGTTCTCGCTCATTATCACAGAGGGCATGAGCGATTCGCAGGTTGCCGACCTCACGGACCAGATTAAAGAGGTCCCGCACGTCGCCGACGCCCTGAGCTATGGCTCCATCGCCGATGCTTCCATTCCCGACCAGGCAGTGCCCAAAGAGCTGCTCGATAAGGTCAAGAACGGAGATGACGAGATGATCGCCGTCTTCTTCGACGATTCGACATCGGCAGGCTCGACTATCGACGCCGTGACACAGATCCGCTCCATAGCAGACGATAACGTCTATGTTGGCGGCATGAGCGCACTTGTCACCGACCTGAAGAACCTCGCCGAAGAGGAAGAGCCCAAATACGTGGCAGTTGCAGTCATCTGCGCGCTCCTCGTGCTCCTGCTCTGCACAGACTCTTTCCTCGCGCCCTTCGTGTTCCTGGCGAGTATTGCCATCGCTATCATCTACAACCTCGGCAGCAACATCTTCCTCGGGGAGATTTCCTACATAACCAAAGCGCTCGCCGCCGTGCTCCAGCTAGCTGTAACGATGGATTACTCCATCTTCCTGTGGAACAGCTTCGAGGAGAACTTGCGCAAGTATCCTGATGATGGCCCCGAGGCTATGACCCACGCCATTGCCGAGACGCTCACGGCTATCTTCTCCTCTGCCCTCACTGCAACGGCGGGCTTCCTCGCCATGATATTCATGAGCTACACGCTCGGTGCCGACCTCGGCGTTGTCATGGCTAAGGGCTGCCTGCTCGGTCTGCTCTGCTCGGTCACGATTCTGCCAGCGCTCATTCTCTTCTTCGAGAAGCCCATGCTGCGCTTGCACCACAAGCGTCTCATCCCCGATGTCCCGCGCCTTGCCCGTGCCATCACGAGCAAAAAGGGTGTGGCCATCGCCATGGTGATCTTCATTATCATGCTCGTGCCTGCATCCATAGGCTACAACAACCGTCCGGTCTATTACGACTTCACGAATATGGTGACGGGTTCCGACACGACTATTCCCGAAGAAAAGATTCGCTTCCATACGGCCGATATGAAGCTCAAGGAAGAGTTCAACGTCTCTACAACGATGATGATTCTCGCCGATGCAGACCTGAATCACTATCAGGCTAAGAAGATGCTCGATGAGATCAACGATGTCGAAGGCGTGCAGTATGCGCTCGGCTACGATTCCGTCAAGGGCGGCATGATTCCCGATTCGATTGTCCCCAGCGACCTCAAGGACTCGCTCAAGGCTAATGGGCGTCAGCTCATCATCATCAACTCCGAGTACCAGCCGTCAACTGACGCGGTCAACGCGCAGATTGACGAGATTGACGAGATTGTCAAACAGTACGATGCCTCCGCAATGCTCATAGGCGAAGCTCCGGCGACCAAGGACCTCATCGCCACAACCGACCACGACTTCCTCGTTGTCGATGCCATCGCCATTGTGGCGATTCTCGTCATTCTGCTCGTCGTGTTCCGCTCGCTCTCGCTGCCCTTCATCCTCACCATGGCAATCGAGTTTGCCATCATGATTAACCTCGGCATCCCCTACTTCCAGGAGATGATGGGCATAGATGCCGCAATGGCCTTTATCGCCCCCATCTGTATCTCCACAATCCAGCTGGGCTCCACGGTAAACTACGCCATTCTGCTCACCACGCGTTACAAACGCGAACGCAAGGCGTTTGTGGGCAAGCGCGAGTCCATCCAGACTGCATTCAGGTTCGCTTTCCCCGCGGTCATCACGAGTGCCGTCTCGTTCTTTGCCGCGACCTTCGGCGTTGCCATGTACTCCAACATGGGCATCATCTCTTCGCTGTGTCTCCTCATGGCACGCGGTGCAGTCATCAGCATGTTCAGCGTGCTCTTTATCCTTCCTGCCATGCTCATGGTCTTCGACAAGCTCATCATTTACTCCACGCTCGGCTTCAAGGAGCTCCGCGCCTTTGAGGCGGGCAAGAAGGAAAGCGGAGAGCCCGCAGCCCAAATTGCTGCAACCGCTCAGGCTGCTGGTTCCGAAGAGCGTCTTCCCGATGCAGAAAGCACTGATACTGGCATAAAATAGGCAAACCTAACTATTATTTATCCGACTCGTATTGAAATGGTCCCATGTTGAAGGAGGCCCACTTATGAAAAAGTCAAAGAAGAACGCGACAGTCTATGGCGCGCATTCCATCAAGCCCAAGCCCACGGCAATGACAAAGCCCCTGTCTGCAGTTGTCGCCACCATCGCAGGTGGCGCCCTGTGCGGGCTCACCTTTGCCCAGACTGCCGCCATTCCGCCTGCGAACGCCGCACCCCAGAGCACGAGCGCTGGCACGCAGAGCTCTCAGGCTGAAGCTACGAGCGGTGCCCTTGCCTATGAGGACGCCACGGCTCCTTCCGAGAAGAAGGAAGACGTTTACATCTTTGCCAACGCTGATGGCTCGGTGAAGAGCACCACCGTCAGTGCCAAGCTCAGCAATCCCACGGGCGCATCGATGCTCAAGGATCAGAGCAACCTCACCGGCATTACCAATGTCGAGGGGGATGGCGAATATTCCGAGAACGCGGAAGGCCTCGTGTGGGATGCCCAGGGCTCCGATGTCTACTACCAGGGCGAGACCAAGGCAGAGGCACCCGTGACGATGAAGGTCACCTATACGCTCGATGGCGAGGAGATCGCCCCCGACCAGCTCGCGGGGAAGAGCGGCGAGGTGACTATCCGCTACGACTACACCAACAACTCCAAGGAAACCCGCTCTGTGGGCGGAGAGACCAGGACCATGTATACGCCCTTCGTGGCGATGACGGCAGTTCTGCTCGACAACGACCACTTCTCCAACGTCAAGGTTGACAACGGCAAGCTCATGGACGATGGAGATCGCACTATCATCGCCGGATATGCTCTGCCAGGCATGGCAGAGGATCTTGACGTGGACTCTGCCGACCTCGATATCCCCGAGTCTGTGACCATCACGGCTGATGCTACTGATTTCCAGCTTGATACCACGATGACCATCGTCACGAGCGACCTGCTGAACGATGTGGATTCGAGCGATTTCAGCATGGGCGATATCCATGGCGACCTCAACGCCATGGCAGATGCCATGAGCCAGCTGCTTGATGGTAGCAATGCCCTGAAGGACGGGCTTACCCAGCTCGATGCTGGAGCGGGTGCTCTCGTTGATGGCGTTGACCTGCTCAAGAACGGCGGCAAGCAGCTTTCCGAAGGCACGAGCAAGCTCGCCGATGGCAGCGCGCAAGTGTCTGGTGCCCTGAACACGCTCAGCGGGAACAATGATGCCTTGAACCAGGGCGCAAGCGACCTCAATGATGGCCTGTCCCAGCTCGCAAACAACAGCAGCGCGCTCAACTCCGGCGCGTCCAGCCTTTCCTCCAACCTCACCACCTATACCCAGGGCGTGGCGGGGGCTGCCACTGGAGCTCAGGGCCTCCAGCAGGGTCTTTCCACGTACACTGGCGGTGTCGACCAGGCCGCTGCTAGCGCGACTGCTCTTCAGCAAGGGCTTCAGGATAAGGCAACTGAGTATGAGGGCAATGCTCAGGCAGCCCAGGGTGCGGTCGCAAGTGCGACGGCAGACCTGACTTCCGCCATGACCCAGCTCAAAACCGATATTGCCACGGGCGCTGATGCTGCGACGCTCAACGCCGATGCCGATGCCGTGAGCGCTGCCTCCCAGGCACTTGCCCAGGCTTCGGGCACCGCAGGCGGAGCGCAGGGTGCAGCCCAGGCGCTCTCCAGCGCTGCAAGCAATGACGGCCTCAACACGCTTGTGAGCGGGCTTGGCACTCTCAGCGGACAGAGCCAGACCCTCAACAACGGGGCATCGCAGCTGGCGACTGGTCTTGGAACTCTCAAGGACAACAACGACGCGCTCACTGGCGGGGCAAGTGCGCTCGAGAGCGGTATTTCCAGCTACACCGGGGGCGTCAGCCAGGCCCAGCAGGGTGCTTCCCAGCTCAATGGCGGTATCTCCCAATACACGCAGGGTGTGAGCACCCTCACGCAGAGCTATGGCACCCTCAACACGGGCATCGCGCAGGCAAATGCCGGCGCCCAGCAGCTCAGCGGTGGTCTGGCACAGCTCCAGAGCCAGGCTCCTGCGCTCGTATCTGGCGTGCAGCAGCTTGCAGCTGGTTCCGGCCAGCTCTCCGATGGTCTCCAGCAATTTAACGACCAGGCTGTGCAGAAGATCATCAGCCTCTACAACGACAACATCAAGGGGCTTGCAGACCGTGTTGACACGACGGTTGACATGGGCCAGAAGTACTCCAACTTCACCGGCATCTCCGATGGAACTTCCGGTAAAGTCTCCTTCATCTACGAGACTGATGGCATTGGCGTAGACTAGGCGGATTGTGCCATGCAAGGGAAGGGAACACGTGGCACAAAAGGCGATGCAACACGCAAGACGCTGCTCGACGCAGCGCTTCGCGTGATTGCGAAGAAGGGGTACTCGTCAGCGACCATCGATGCCATCGTCAAGGAGGCGGGCGTTTCCAAGGGGCTTGTCTACTACCATTTCAAGAACAAGGCGGCTATTGGAAGTGCTGTTCTGGAAGAGGGGCTCGATACCCTGCTCACCAAGTTCGAGGCTGCAGCTGCAGAGTCAAAGGATGCGCTCGATGGCCTGCGCGCCATCTTCGACGTCTTCATTGACTCGGTTGTGGACAATCGGGCATTTGGGGAGTTCTTCGTTGCGGAGCTGTGGCGAGGCGGTCGCGTCTGGTCTGATGATATGCGCGCGGAAGAAGACCGCCTCGTTCATATCATCTCCAACCAGTTCAAGCGCGGGCAACTCGAGGGCGTCATTGATCCGAACGCGGATACGGAGTTCGATGCGACCGCCTGCATCGGGCTTGTGCTCACGACGGCGCTTGCCTATTTCGACGACGAGCACTCGGAGCGCTCCATGAGCAAGGAGGAATTCTCCAAGCGCGTGCAGGATTTCGTTTCGAACGCGATGATTGTTCGCACAAACAGGGCGGTTTCTTCTGATGGAGCAGATAGGCTTCTGGCAGTGTCCTAGCTTGTGCCAGTAATTCATACTGCAATGTATTGACCTCAGTCGCATACGCGTTCTGGGGTCAAATGCTCTCTTGTGTCATTTCACCGATAGTGTGCCGCGGCATCTGCACTCTGCGTCTAAAGTGGTCTCCAACACTGAGAGGGGATGCAGGGCGTGGGAAGTCTATCGGGCGCTATTGAGCAGATGGTCATGATGCTTGTCATCACCATCATTGGGCTTGTGGGCGCCAAGGCTCTCATCCTCAAGCGAGAGATGGTCCCCGATCTCTCCCGCATGCTCATCTATATCACCCTGCCCTGCATGCTGCTCGCATCGATCAACGCAACCGAGAGCGCTGGGGACCTTCATGAAGCGCTTCTCGCCCTCGTGCTCGCTGTCATCCAATTCGGTCTCTGCCTGCTTGCGAGCGTGGCTTGCAGCTTCATTACGCGTACGCCCCGCTCGCAGCGGTCGATCTATAACTACATTTCGGTCTTCTCTAACGTGAGCTTCATAGGCTTGCCGGTGGCCTCCGCTGTCTACGGGAGCGAAGGCGTTGTTATCGCGAGTGTTTTTCTAGCTACCCTCGTCACCCTCACCAACACGGTTGGCCTGCTGATTCTGGGCTCGGATGAGCAAGATTCCGAGGATGGCGAGGAGCGGGGCAGAGCCAGCAGGATTCTTTCCTGGCGCGTCATGCTCAATCCCGTTACCATCGCGAGCCTGGCCACGGTCGTGCTCAAACTCATCGGTTTTCGCTGGCCGGATTTTGTCTACGCTACGCTCAACACGGTGGGTGCTGTGACGACCCCTATGGCGATGATTGTTGTAGGTATGATTCTCTCGGGAATGCAGATTAGCAGTGTGGTGGGCGAGTGGCGCCTGTACCCCTTCATCGCGATTCGGGAGATTATCTTCCCGGCTGTTACGGCAATCGCTCTGAAGATACTCGGGGTCGATGCGCTCATGCTTGGCGTTTTCACGGTGTTCTTCGCCATGCCCGTCGGCGCGATGGCGCCTTCCTACGTCGCTTTCATGGGCAAGGACGAGAAGCTGGCGACCAAGGGGACCGTCATCACGACGCTCGCCTGTTTCGCCATCATCCCGCTGCTTATGTGGTTTTTGACCGTGCTCTAAGAGCGTGTCTAGTCCTCGATGTTCCCAATGCTTACGGTAGGGTTGTTTTCGTCGGTGATGATAAGGCCGTTCTCCCGGGGCGCGAACCGTTTGCCTTGCGCGAATTCGCAGGGTTCATCCGTAGCGATAAAGAGGTAGTTGTCGCGCATCCAATCTTTGCGGTTGCGCGACGGAATGACCCAGATATGGTCGAAAACTTGCGCAAAGGTGTTCGCTTCGGCATGGAGAAACTGGGAGTCTTGCCCTGAGAGCGAGCCGATGATGTTGCTCATGTAAATCCCATGAGGGGCAAGGCAGCGTTTGACTGCCTGCGCAGCTTCGAGACTGGCGAGGGAGGGCACATGCACGCCGCCCGCGAAGGAGTCGTTGAGGACAGCATCGTAACGAGGTGCGTCGGCGTCAGAAGCCCTCTGCTCCAAAAATGCCCTTCCGTCCTCATTGATAAGCCCAAGTCGGCTTGGGTCATCAGCGCAATACGCGTTGATAAGCTTGTTGAGCCCGAAAAATTCCTTTGCCGTCCGGGTCATGACGGGGTCGATTTCCACAACGTCCAGTCTCACCTCGGGATGCGTGGAGATGAGGTGCTTTGGATAGGAGTAGCCTCCTCCGCCAATCATGAGCACGCGCTCGATGGAGATGTTCGCCTGGAACATCGTGTCGTAGAGCCGCGTGTAGGGAAAGACGAGGTCGGAGAAGCGGCTTTCGTCGAGGAACATGGCTGATTCGTGCATGCCGTTCAAGCTGAGCACACGGAGGTGTTCGCCCTTCTTGTTGGTGGTGTCGTAGACGAGCATGGGTCCGAACATAGACTCAGGCGCAGCAACGAGCATGCGCCCGGCGTTATCGTCAAGCACGTCCGATTCGTCTTCTTCGCCTGCAAACTCGGCGAGAGCAGCAAGCAAAGTCTGGAGCCACTGTTGCATCAGGCCTTCCCCCTTTCCGGCGTGGAGAAAGGAAGTACGTTTTGAACATCTTGGGCAAGCTCACCTATGCCCGCAGAGCGAATGTCGTGGCTCCTTCGTTCTTCCTGCGCCATGAGCGCGAAGGCTATGACGAGCTCGAGCCGGGTCTTCGGATTATCGAGCTTGATGTTGCTAATGCGCTCGATTTGCTGGAGATGGCGTATGCAGGTGCTGCGCGAGATGAACAGCTCACGGGCTGTTGCCGTGGCACTTCGGTCGCAGAGCAAGTAGCGGTGGAGCAGGGGGACGAGGCTGGTGCCGTGTTGAGCGTCATAGGACCTGAGCTCTTGAAGCTCGCGTGGGAAGAAAGCCTCCACGGGCCTCTTGTCCCGGCAGCGGTCGAGCAAGATGTCGAGACTGTAGTCGCGGTAGCGGTAGTACCAGAAACTTGGGTTCTCCCGGGATCCGCAGATGAGGGCGTCCCGCGCCTGTAGATAGTAATAGTAGAGATTCTTGTAGTCGGCGAAGCAGTTGCTCGAACCCCCGCGCAAGATGGCATCGCGGAAGATGGGTACAACGGCGTGAAGAACGTCTTCATCATCGCATCCGAGATGTGTGAGGTTGAAGATGTATACGAGCTGTTTGCGGAACACCACGTGAAACTCTTCGGATAGAGGTATGTCGAGTGCGGCGGCGAGTGCCTGAAGGCTCTGCCAGCTGGCGTCGCCTGCCATGGATTCCAGCACCATGCAGAAATAGGTATCGTCCACGCGCCAAGACAGGTCCGCGAGAGCGCGTTGAATGCGTTCTTGGGGAAGGAGCTTGTGGATGAGGAGCCCATTCGTGACGGGTGTGAGCGCTTGCGGCTCCATTGGAGCATTGGTGTTTTCGCGGCGAAGCTTGCGCTCAACATAGGTGGCAAGCACGCAAAGCAGTGCCTCTTCTCGTCTGGTCGTCCTGCGATAGACCTCGAATACGCAGAGCCGCGCGATGTGCGCGTTCTCTGGCCCGATGTTGTAGTAGAGCACGCGTCCTGGCTGGGTGGGGTTGTCGTACATCGCAAGCCCCTGCTTGCTGTTCGATTCGATGTAATAGGGGTCTGCGAGCAGGCGGGTAACCGCATTGATGGGCAGGTACGACCCCGGGGCAATCGATCGCTTGCCGCTAAAAATCGTAAGGTACCAGCTGAGCATCTCCTCTGAGGCGTTTGTTAGATCCCCGCCGTAGAGGAACAGACACTTGAATTCCGCTCCCTGACAGTAGAGCGGGTTTACGAACAGTGGCTGCGATGCCCGTCCAAGCTCCTGAACAGGTGCGTTCTCGTTGACAAGGTTCTGAAGGGAGGATTCCCATTCATCGTAGTGGCGAAATATCACTGCGAGCCTGTCGAGTACCATTCCCGTGGTGCAGGAGCTATCGAGCACGAGGAGGTCGATATCGTCTGTGAAGTAGCCACGGGGCGGCGTGCCTATGCAGATGAGCGAGGGATGCCCCATGTACAGGGGAGACTCTGGCAATTCGGCAGCTGTGGCAACGTAGGCGAACCCCTCGAGCAATGTTCCGCTTCCGAGATAGGGACGTACCGTGCTGCACAGGCGGCTCTCCACAGCGCTCGTAAGGTGCACGTCTGTTACGTGCGCGATGAGATCCTGCTCGATGATATGCAGATTGAGTTTCATAGTTGCTTTCGCTACTGGGCCACCATTAACACCAATAGATATGACACAAATTGTATCACACGAGTATAAAACTAACGCCAATTTGTTCCTTATTACGGCATTCACCCTGTCATATCCTGCAATTGCACGTGTGGCGTCACGTGCAGTTTGTATCGAAAGGCGCATTGCAAGGGATAGCGCCAGAATAGTTGGAGGTCTGATATGCTCACTCCGAAAGAGAATATGCGTCGCGCGGTCAAGGGCGAGAACCCGGAGCGCTTCGTCAACCAGTACGAAGCGGTCCAGCTCCTCTTCCACCCGTTCTTCATCCATAGCCCACTTCCCGAGAAGGGCAAGGGCGAGCTTATGAACGCCTGGGGCGTCACGAACATTTGGCCCGAGGGCACGCCTGGCGGCTTCCCTGTTCACACGCCCGAGAAGATTCCCATCCCCAACGATGGCATGCTGCCCGATATCCAGCACTGGCGCGACTACGTGCATGCTCCATCGCTAGACTTCCCCGAGGCCGAATGGGAGATCTTCCAGGCTCAGTGGGATGCAGTCGATGATGATCTCGCCTATAAGGCTCCGTTCATCGCCCCGGGCCTCTTCGAGCAGACCCATCACTTCATGGACATGGTCCCCGCGCTGATGGCTTATCAGGCATATCCGCAGGAGATGCATGATCTCATCGCCTACCTCACCGAGTGGGAGCTCAAGCTCGCCGAGGGCATCTGCGACCACTACCATCCCACCGCAATCTTCCATCACGACGACTGGGGCAGCCAAGACACGACCTTCCTGCGCCCCGAGATGTTCGCCGAGTTCTTTGTCGAGCCCTACAAGCAGATCTACGGCTACTACCATGAGCGCGGTTGCGAGCTGGTAATCCACCACTCCGACTCCTACGCCGCGACGCTCGTGCCCTATATGATCGAGATGGGAATCGACGTGTGGCAGGGTTGCATGTCCGAGAACAAGCTCCCCGAGCTCATCAAGAAGTATGGCGGGCAGATTTCCTTCATGGGTGGCATCGACAACAAGTTCGTTGACTTCGACGGCTGGACTCCCGAGAATTGCATCGAAGTCGCCGACCGTATCTGCGACGAGGCCTATGAGGCAAACGGGTTGAACTACTTCATCCCGTGCATCACCCAGGGCGGCCCCGGTTCCGTCTATCCGGGCACCTACATGGAGCTCTTCAACGAAATCGACCGGTGGAACGAGCGAGGGTTTGGCGTCAAGACTGATGAAATCAAGCGCGCCGAACTCCAGATTATGTTCTAGAGCTTGGGCGATAGGTAGATAAAAGTAAGAAGCCGCTATAGAAGCCACTCGTCTTCTATAGGTAGCCCGCTAATTTCAAATACGAAGAAGTGCAGACAGTTCCGCACGCGGAAACAATTCGCCGTGCGGGGCTGTCTCATGCTGCAGGCTCAAAGCGTCGCTGCTAGTGCCGCTCGAATAGGCGATGCGAGTTGCTTTCTTAAGCGCATGGCGTTTCGGACCGATATATGCAGCTGCTGCGGTACAATGAACGTGTTCACATACCCATAGTTTGCCTACACGGAGCTTTGCCGGATGTTTTGAAGGGCGCGGCATGAATATCGACTACATGCGAGAATTTCTCGTTCTTGCTGAGAAGCTCAACTATACAACGGCGGCCGAGGAGCTCTACATCTCTCAGCCGACGCTCACGCGCCATGTGAACGCACTGGAAGACGAGTTCGGTGCCCGTCTTTTCAATAGATCTCGCCATAATGTCGAGCTGACCGTGTGCGGAGAGATTGCTCGCGACTCCTTCCGAACCATCGTGCGCGAGGCAGACGAGTTGAAAGAACAGCTTGATGCGATCACCCGCCGTGCTTCGGAGACCTTCCGATTGGGCTTTGGCTACCACGGCCTGAGCGTCCTCTACGGCTACCCGCTCTTGCGCTCCTTTGCTTCGAGGCATCCGGAAATTCCCGTTTCCACCATCTCGGCTGCTCCAGTCGAGATTTACAAGTACCTGCACCAGGGCACGATTGATGTCGCGCTGACCTTCTCGCCCTCAGATGGCAAGTCGCCCGATACGGAGGAGCAGGTTATCGACAGGGTCAAGCTCTATGCGGTGGTCCTGCCCAACCACGAGCTCGCCGCCCGCAGCTCTGTGTCGCTGGAGGATATTGCCCGGGGTACGGTGGTTATCAACCCAAGCATCGTGAGCCGCTCACGCTATATCGAATCGCTTTTCGAGGGTCACGACATCAGGCTGGAGCATGTCGTGCGCAATGATGACATTGATTTCATTAATCTCACCCTCGAGCGCACAGGTGGCGTATTCATCGGGAGCAAGGCGGTCCAGACCGCGGGAAACAGCAATCTCGTGTTTGTTCCCCTTGAAGACGCGGACGATTTCACCTACGACATCGTCCTTCAAACGCTTGCTAACAACGAGGGCGAGCGGAATAACCTCAGAATGCTGGGAGAATGCCTCGAAGATATCGAGCTACCCTGCCTCTAGAGGCTCGCTTTCATGTTTCAGCACGGGTCAGAAAGGAAGTGCCATGGAAGATACAGAACTGCAGGAACTCATCGAACCCTGCGAATTCGAATACTCGGGGTTCTTTGATGCGACCAAGCTCGTGGTGCGCCCCGAAGTCCGCAACATGTGCTCATGTGACCTCTGCAATGCCTATGGGCATTCATGGATGTGTCCCCCGGGGATCGGGACCGTGGAGGAATGTGCTCAGTTGCTGAGCAACTACAGCAAGGGCATCCTCTTCCAGACGGTTGGCAAAATGGAGGATTCCTTCGATTGGGAAACAATCGAACGTACTAAGGAGCTCCATAAGGACCGCATGATCAGGCTACTCGATGCGGTATACGACAGGTTCGGATCTGCTGATGGCGAGGTCAAAGTGCTCAACGCGGGCACGTGCACCTACTGCAAAAAATGCACTTACCCTGATCATCCGTGTGCCCACCCGAAGAAGGCTGCTCCCTCTATGGAAGCGGTTGGGCTCATGGTGAACGAAGTGTGCACGATGGCAGGCGTTGACTACAACCATGGCCCTGCGACCATGGCATTCTCGAGCTGCATTCTCTACAACTGAGTTTGGCTTGCGCAAAAAGGCGTATCGTCTGTTGAAAAAGAGCTGGCCGGAAACCACAGGGTTCCCGGCCAGCTTTCTTGTGCTGTGTATTCTCGCAGGTGCTACTTGTCGAAGGTCATGACCGTCATATAGAGCTCGTAAAACTTGCTCGAAGTGGAGAGCTCGACATACTCGCTCGTGTCTGCGATGAGCTGCGTGGTGGCGCGTGCTTCATCTGAGAGGAGCATGAGGCTTGCACCCTCGATGGCGCTATTCCCCACACTTCGGGCCCGGTCTCTGAGCTCGCGAGGGAAGAGGCCAATCGCTGCCGCTGCATCGACCGAGAGGAAGCTGCCGAAACCGCCTGCGATGAGCATCTCGCCCACGTCCTCAAGCTGAATGCCACATTCATCGAGAATAGTGAGGATGCCGCCCTCGATGGCGCCTTTGGCCATCTGCACCTTGCGCACATCTGCCTGGGATATGAAGACATCATGGTCTGCGTCGAGCAGGAAGGCGGGCATGCCATCGCGCTCGACAATGCGCTCGCCCAAGGGGCCCTCGAAGGTCCCCGGTTTAGCCATGGCACCGCTGGGAAGAATAATGCCCTGTTCGAGCAGGAAGGCGAGACCCTCGACGAGGCCGGTACCGCAAATACCCTCTGGGTCCACATCGCCCAAGACCGTGAGTTCCAGCTCGCCCGGGTTCTCACCTGCGCGAACCTTCGAAATCGCGCCTGGACGAGCCGACATGCCGCAGTAGATGCCCGCGCCCTCGAACACGGGGCCGGCGGCGGTGGCGCAACTCACGATGCGGTCGCGGTTGCCCACGGCGAGTTCGCCGTTGGTGCCAAGGTCGAGAAAGACGATGGGTTTCTCCGCCTCGTACATCCTCGTGGCGAGAATGCCCGCGGTGATATCGCCACCCACATAGCCGCTTTGGCAAGGAGCGAGGTAGGTCGCGCCGAAGAAGGGGGAGAGATCCTCCACCGTGCCGAACTTGGAGAGCGGCTCGAAGGGGGCAACGCCGATGGAATCGGGTGCGAGACGTGCCGCGATGTTCTCCATGGTGGTATTTCCGACGAGAACCGCATCGACGATCTCCGAACGATTCACGCCTACTTTCTTGCAGACGGTATCAATCATGGAGCTCAGGGAATCGAGCAGAAGGTCGCACATGTCGTCGAGGTGGCCGTCCACGCTTGCGCTGATGCGGGAAATGACATCCGCGCCATAGACACCCTGGGG
>CADBRF010000146.1 GCA_902796975.1 uncultured Coriobacteriaceae bacterium | reverse complement strand
TTCTCGCGGGCGATTCCGGCGAACATTGGCGCGTCTTCTTTGCCAACTCCGGCGCAGAGGCAAACGAGGGCATGATCAAGCTCGCCCGCCTCTGGGGCAAGGCTCATCTTGACGGCGCCTATGGCATTATCACCGCCAAGAAGTCCTTCCATGGGCGCACTCTTGCGACTCTCTCCGCCACTGCGCAGGATGCCAAGCAAGATCCGTTTGCGCCGCTGCCTGGCGGCTTCACGAGCGTACCCTTGAACGACATCGAGGCGCTCGAAGCAGCTCTCGATGCTCCGATGGAGGGGGAGAACGGCATGACGCGCCCCTGCGCCCTCATGCTCGAGGTCGTTCAGGGCGAGTCTGGCGTCTGGCCCTGCACGGAAGAGTATCTCCAGGCTGCCCGCAAGCTAACGGCGGACCGTGGCGTTCTCCTCATTCTCGACGAAGTCCAGTGCGGTCTTTTCCGTTGCGGGACGCCCTTCGCCTACCAGGGCTACGGAGTTCAGCCCGATATCGTCTCCATGGCCAAGGGCATCGCTGACGGCGTTCCCATGGGAGCTTTCGGTGCGCGCGATGAAATCGCCCAGATGATGAAGCCTGGCATGCACGGGTCCACCTTCGGTGGGAGCCCGCTCGCCTGCGCCGCAAGCGAGGCGACGCTTTCCATCATGAGCGAAGAGGGATTTGCCGAGCATGTACTCGAAGTGGGCGAATACCTCCGTGCCAAGCTGGCCTGCCTGCCCTTCATCTCTGATGTTCGCGGCCGTGGCCTCATGGTAGGTGTGACGCTCGACAAGCCCGTTGCGGGTGCTCTGGTCATGGCTGGCCTCAAACACGGTCTCGTCCTCAACGCACCCGCTTCGGATATCATCCGCCTGCTGCCGCCGCTTATCATTGAAAAGAAGGATGTCGATACGCTTATAGATGCTCTTCCCACCTGCTACGAGGAGGCCTGCAATGCCTGATCAGCTCAAAAAGAATGCGGATATCGATGTGTCCATCGCTCAGAATTTTCATACGCTCGCCGGACGTGACCTGCTCCGTTTGCTGGATTTGACCCCCGCGGAGTTCCAGCTGGTTGTCGATACTGCCGCAAAGCAGAAAGCGGACTGGGCGCAGGGCATCCACGAAGCTCCCTGCGCTGGCCAGTCAGTCGCTATCATTCTCGAAAAGCCCTCGCTACGCACGCGCAACAGCTTTGAGGTGGGCACCTACCGTCTGGGCGCGCACCCCGTGGTTATGGACGACGACCATTCAGCGTTCAGCCGCGGTGAGACCGTGCAGGATACGACGCTCGTGCTCGAGCGCTTTGTCGATGCTATCGTCATCCGCACCTTCGAGCAGACAAAGGTCGAGGAAATTGCCGAGTGGGCATCCATCCCCGTGGTCAATGCCCTGACTGACGATTTCCATCCCTGCCAGGGGCTGGCAGATGCGCTCACCATCCGCGAGCACAAGGGCAAACTCGAAGGCCTGACGCTGGCGTATGTGGGCGACGGCAATAACATGGCGAACACCTACATGGAGCTCGGCGCGCTTGCGGGCATGCATGTGAAGCTCGGCTGCCCAGAGACCCATATGCCCGACCCAGATGTCCTGGCGGAGTGCCTTGAGGCTGCCCCGGCAACGGGCGCTACCATCGAGGTCTTCAACACCGCCCAAGAGGCAGTCGCAGGTGCTGATGTTGTGCTCACGGACACCTGGACTTCCATGGGCGACGAAGCCGAGCACGACCAGCGCCTCAAGGAGTTCGAGGGCTTCCAGGTCGATAGCGCGCTCATGGCGCTTGCGGCTGACGATGCCATCTTCATGCACTGCCTGCCCGCTCACCGCGGCGAAGAAGTCACCGACGAGGTGATCGATGGGGCCCAGTCCGTCATCTACGACGAGGCGGAAAACCGTCTGCATGCGCAGAAAGCGCTGCTTTCGCTGGTGATGGGGGCGGCATAAGATGTCCACTCGTGATGATCGACGCGAGGCAATCCGAGACCTCGTACGTGCCGGCGGGGTGCGCACGCAGGCGGAGATCGTGGACGCGCTGAAGGCGAAGGGCTTCAAGGCAACCCAGGCGACGGTATCTCGCGATATCGCAGACCTCGAGCTGCAGAAGGATGGCACGGGCGTCTACGTGCTCGTGGAAGACCTTCAGCTGAGAGCGCTCGGCAAGACCGCAATGACCGACGTTCGGAGAAGCGGTAACCAGGTCGTCCTCCTCTGCAAGCCGGGTACCGCTCCAAGCGTAGCAGCGGCAATTGACGCTGCCCGTGACTCTGACGTGCTCGGTTCCATCGCGGGAGATGATACCGTTCTCGTCATCGCCACAGACGAAGAGGCGGGTTCGAAGTTTCTGGCGCGCATGGAAGGGCTCATGGCATAAACGCTGGGTCCTTGCACATAGCACGCGTAACGAAGTTTTGGGAATAAATGGGATGCTCCAAGCGAGCACCGCGTGAGAAAGGAAAACAATGGCAAGAGATAAGGTTGTACTGGCGTATTCGGGTGGTCTGGACACCTCCGTCTGCATCCAGTGGCTCATGGAGAAGAAGGACCTCGACGTTATCGCGGTGACGGGTGACGTCGGGCAGGAGCGCCAGGACCTCGAGTTCGTCAAGAACAAGGCACTCAAGATTGGCGCCATCGAGGCTCTCGCCATCGATATGCGCGAGGAGTTCGTCAACGACTTCCTCACCAAGGCGCTTGCCGCCAACTGCATGTACGAGAACAAGTACCCCATGGTCTCCGCGCTTTCCCGCCCGGTCATCTCAAAGAACCTCGTCGAGATTGCCCACAAGTACGGTGCAAAGTACATCGCCCATGGTTGCACGGGCAAGGGCAACGACCAGGTCCGCTTTGAGGTCGCCATCACCTCGCTCGACCCCGATATCCAGGTCATCGCGCCGGTCCGTGAGTGGGACCTGCACACCCGTAACGACGAGATGGACTACGCCAAGGCACATGGCATCCCCGTTCCCACCACCAAGGAGTCCCCGTACTCCATCGATGACAACCTCTGGGGCCGTGCCATCGAGTGCGGCGAGCTCGAGGACCCGTGGAACGAGCCGCTTGAGGACGTCTACACCATGACCCGTTCCAGCTACGAGGCTCCCGCCGAGGGCGAGTATGTCATCATTTCCTTCAAGAGCGGTGTTCCCTGCGCGCTCGATGGCGAGGAGATGAGCTTCCTCGATATCATCTACAAGATGAACGAGATTGCCGGCCGCAACGGTTTTGGCCGTGTCGACATGATTGAGAACCGCCTTGTCGGCGTGAAGAGCCGTGAGTGCTATGAGGTGCCCGGCGCCCTTGCCATCATCCAGGCCCATAAGGCTCTCGAAGATCTTTGCCTCGAGCGCGAGCTGCTCCACTTCAAGCCCATTGTCGAGCAGAAGTGGTCCGAGCTCGTCTACAACGGTCTCTGGTTCTCTCCGCTCAAGGAAGCACTCGACGGTTTCTGCTCCACCACGCAGCAGCTCGTCACCGGCGATGTCCGCCTCCGCTTCTTCAAGGGGTCCTGCGTGACGGTCGGTCGTCGCAGCCAGTACTCACTCTACGACTACGGTCTGGCAACCTACGACGCGGCAGACACCTTCAACCGTGATAGCGCTGCGGGCTTCATCGACCTCCACGGCCTGTCCACCCGCGTCTGGGCCAAGCATCGTTCCGAGGAAGGCTTCCCCGGTATCGTCTAGGGTTTGCGTCTGAAACGAGGGTTTCGCATCATTTGCTAAGACGCTCCGCGCCTCTGAAGCCATGTGCTTCGGGGGCGCGTTTCTTTGCACTGAGGCGGTGCCGCGACTATAGATTTCCTGTTCTCTTGTTGTTCGAGAGGCGAACCGGGTTTCCGCTGGGCAGATGGACCGTCGCAAATGCTGCCAGTCCGCTAGTATCGTGCTTGAAAAGCGCACGATAGAAGCGAGGCTGAGACATGGAATACGATTTCACGAGCATTATGGAGCGCCGCGGGCATGATGCCATGGCTTTCGATAGCATTGGCAGCACTGCCTGGGATTCTATCCCCACGCCTCCTAAAGAGGGCTTCGACTTCATTCCGCTCTGGGTGGCGGATATGAACTTCCCCACCTTCCCGGGCGTTACCAAGTCCATTATTGAGCGCGCTGAACACCCTGCCTTCGGTTATTTCGCTCCGAGCGAGGCCTATTTCGACGCCATCATCAAGTGGCGTGGGGCAAGCTGCCCGGGGCTTGAGCGTGAGCATATTGGCTACGAGAACGGTGTCCATGGGTTTATCACGAGCGCAGTTCAGACGCTCACCACGCCGGGCGAGGGCATCCTCGTCCACAGTCCCATGTACCTGGGTTTTCATGCGGATATCGAAGGTCTTGACCGCCACTGCGTGTTCAGCCCCCTCTACCGCGACGAGGAGGGGATCTGGCGGATGGATTACGAGGACATGGATGCCAAGATCAAGGCGAACCACGTGCGTGTGGCCATCTTCTGCTCCCCGCATAACCCCACAGGCAGAGTTTGGGAGCGCGAGGAGCTAAAACGGGCGCTCGCGGTGTTCGAGGCAAACGAGGTCACCGTCATCTGCGATGAAATCTGGGCAGATATCGTCTTCGAGGGCAACAAACACATCCCACTGCAATCGGTCAATGCCTGGGCACGCCAGCATGTGGTGGCCGCCTATGCGCCGTCAAAAACCTTCAATCTCGCCGGTCTCATAGGCAGCTATCACGTCATCTATAACGATACGCTTCGCCATCTTATCGAGAAGCACGCTTCAAAGACCCACTACAACGAGATGAACGTGCTCTCTATGCATGCGCTCATCGGGGCTTACACGCCCGAGGGACGCGAATGGGTGGGCGAGCTCAATCGGGTTCTCGAGGGCAATGCGCGCTTTGCCCTCAATCAAATCGAGCAGAAGATGCCCGGTGTTTCGGCTGCTATGCCCCAGGGCACCTACATGCTCTTCCTCGATTTCAGGGAATACCTGAACCAAACGGGCAAGACGCTCGACGACGTGCTCCATGCCGGCTGGGATGTGGGTGTTGGCTGGCAGGATGGCCGCCATTTCCACGGTCCCACACACATACGCATGAATCTCGCTTCTCCGCTCTCACGCATCGAGGAGGCTTTCAACCGCATAGAGAACTACGTGCTCAATTAGACGCGGGCAGAGAATTCGCAGATATGAAAAAGACGGCGGGCGCATCTGCGCGTCTGCCGTCTTTGCATTTGCTGGACCTCAGTGCTAGATGGCCCCGAGAGCGATGCGCATCATATCGGTGAAGTTCTTTTCGCGCTGCTCAGGGGTGGCTTCTTCGTCACTCAAGAAGCTGTTGGAGATTGTAAGCAAGCAGGATGCGTTCTTCCCGAGCACTTTCGCATTGTGGAAGAGGGCGAAGCTCTCCATCTCCACGCAGCAGCAGTCATGGATATCGCGGGCGTTGGTCACGTAATCAGGCGTGTCCGCATAGAAAATATCGGAGGAATGGAGAGTTCCCCTGTAGAGGGGAATGCCCAGTTTCTCGGCGCTTGCCTCGACTCTTGCATTGAGAGTGGGAGAGGGAAACTGCACGTCATCCATATCGCCCGACTGCGTCTGAGCGAAGCTCGAGTCGCTCCACGAAGCTGTGGCGAGCACGACGTCGAAGAGCTTGAGGTCGGGCAGATAGCTGCCAGCGGAGCCCACGCGGATGATATTCTCGACATCGTAGAACTTGAAGAGCTCGTAGGAGTAGATGCCAATGCTGGGCATGCCCATGCCGCTGGCCATGACGGTCACAGGCGTTCCCTGATAGGTGCCGGTGTAGCCATGGACGCCGCGCACATCATTCACGAGCTGCGCGTTCTCGAGAAAGTTCTTCGCGATGAATTCGGAGCGAAGCGGATCGCCCGGCATGAGAACAGTCCTGGCTATCTGATCCGGCTGTGCGGTGTTATGCGGTGTGGGCATTGCATTCCTTTCATTTCATGCGCGACGTAACATACCCGAGGACGCGACATTGAGGATGTGGGCCAAGCAATTGGAGGATGATGCGTCCGGAAGCGAAACCGGGAGCGAAGAGATGTCTGAGCGCGTAGCGCGAGTCCTCTGAGCTGGTTTAAGCTGAAGGACGCATCGGGTGACGACCTTGCTTGAGACCGCATCCTCTATGCCGCATTTCAAGTGCATCCCTGACGTCTTGTCTTCGATAACCTGCCAAAGGTCGCAGGAGAAAGTGGCAGGTTGGCTGGTCTAGAGGCCGGATTCGGTCAGGTACTTCTCCTGCTCGGGGGTGAGCGTGTCGATACTCTTCCCGAGGAAGGCGAGCTTCTTCTCGGCAACTTCGCGGTCTACCTCTTCGGGCACATCGATGAGCATGCTATCAATCTGGCCTTCGTGTTCCACGAGATATTTTGCGGAAAGCGCCTGGATGGCGAAGGACATGTCCATGATTTCGGCAGGATGCCCATCGCCGCAAGCAAGGTTCACGAGACGGCCTTCGCCCAGCACGTAGACCCAATTGCCTGTGGGAAGCTTGTAGCCCATGATGTTGTCGCGCATGGGTGCTGTCTCGGTTGCCAGCTCGCGAAGACGTGCCATGTCGATTTCGCAGTCGAAATGACCGGCGTTGCAGAGGATGGCGCCGTCCTTGAGATTGGCGAAGTCCTCCTCGTCGATGACCTTGTTGCAGCCGGTGACGGTAACGAAGAAATCGCCGACCTTGGCAGCTTCCGCCATGGGCATGACATCGAACCCGTCCATGACTGCCTCGATTGCCTTGACCGGGTCGACCTCGGTCACGATGACGCGAGCGCCAAAGCCCTTGGCGCGCATGGCAACGCCCTTGCCGCACCAGCCATAACCTGCTACGACGACGATCTTCCCAGCGACGATGAGGTTCGTGGTGCGGTTGATGCCGTCCCAAACTGACTGACCGGTGCCATAGCGGTTGTCGAAGAAATGCTTCATCTGGGCATTGTTGACGCGGATCATGGGGAAGCGGAGCTTACCCTCGCGGTTCATGGCCTCGAGACGGATGATTCCCGTCGTAGTCTCCTCGCAGCCGCCGATAACGCCGGGGATGAGATCGGTGAGCTCGGTGTGCATCATGTGAACGAGGTCGCCGCCATCATCGATGATGATGTTGGGGCCGCATTCCAGGACTGCGCGCACGTGGCGGTTGTACTCTTCGTCGGTCACCCCGTGCCAGGCGTGGACCTCGAGACCTTCATGCACGAGGGCTGCGGCGACGTCGTCCTGGGTGGAAAGCGGGTTCGAGCCCGTCACATACATCTCGGCGCCACCTGCTGCCAGAGCTAGGCAGAGATAGGCTGTTTTGGCCTCAAGGTGCACTGAGAGTGCGATCTTCTTTCCCGCGAAGGGCTTAGTCTGCTCGAACTCGTCGTGGAGCATGGTGAGAAGGGGGCAGTTACGGCGCACCCACTCGATCTTGCGGAGACCGGATTCCGCGAGGCTAATATCCTTGATTTCACTTGCCATGTATGTTCCCTTTCTCAAGAAAGTAATAGCTGGATTACATA
>CADBRF010000145.1 GCA_902796975.1 uncultured Coriobacteriaceae bacterium | reverse complement strand
CTTGTGGTCGCCGTCATGATATTCGCTCTAGGCGGAGGCTTCTCCATTTACGAGGGAATCTCACATATACGAGAAGTCACCCCTGAGACGCTGCTCGGCGACCCACGCATCAACTATGTCATTATCGTTGCCGCTGCCATCATCGAAGGCGCTTCCTTGACTGTCGCCCTCAAGAACTTCAATAAGGCACGTGGGGAAACCAGGCCCATGCGGTTCATTCGTGAGGCAAAAGACCCGAGCCTGTTCACCGTCGTCCTCGAGGACTCTGCTGCCGAACTCGGCCTCCTCTTCGCCCTGTGCGGTGTCTTCTTCGGCCATCTTTTCAACAACCCCTATATCGATGGCATAGCATCTATCCTCATTGGCCTGCTTTTGTGCGTGGTTGCCATCATTCTGCTCCGAGAGACAAAGGGGCTCCTCATCGGCGAGGGAATGAAGGCCGACGAGCTCACCGAGGTCGAGAAAATCGTGGAGTCCAATGAAAAGGTCGTCGAGTGTGGAAGAATCCTCACGCTCTACATGGGCCCGCACGATTTGCTGATGACCATCGATGTCACCTTTAAGCCGGATGCCACGCGAGACGAAATCGACGCTGCCATAGACCAGATAGAGCTTGGCATTGTTAGTAGTTTCCCCCAGACCACTCGTATCTTCATTGAACCGGAGAGTTACCGCATCACACGGCGTGCCGCTCAGCATGCAGCGTCAATCGGAGCGAGAGACCAAAGCAGCGAATAGAAGCAGCGCCAACGCTTCGCCATTTATGGGAGGCATTTGGCGTTTTTCAAGGTCACCGCCAGCAAGAGACCTCCTCGCCTAAAAGCAACCGGGTTGCCTATGCTAGAATTCTTGCGTATCCAATCGTTTTCGGAAGACGTGCGTGAGAGTGCTTCTCGAATGCTGTTTAGCAGCAGACACGCATATGTCTCCCCTCCCACCTCTCCATCTTGGAGGGGACGTTTTGAAAGGAAACGTCATGGCGATTATTGTCGATGTCTATGCGCGCGAAGTGCTTGATTCTCGCGGTAACCCAACAGTCGAGGTAGAGGTCGTCCTCGATGACGGCGCCTCCGCCCGCGCAATCGTCCCTTCAGGCGCCTCAACCGGCCAATTCGAAGCAGTCGAGCTTCGCGACGGCGACAAGGGTCGTTATTCCGGCAAAGGTGTTCTCAAGGCAGTTGAACACGTAAATGAGGATATCGCCCCGACTCTCATTGGTCTCTCCGCCAATGAGCAGCGCGTCATCGACAAGATCATGATTGACCTCGATGGCACACCCAACAAGGGCCGTTTCGGAGCCAATGCGATTCTCGGCGTTTCACTTGCCGTTGCCAAGGCAGCTGCCGCATCCGCCGAGTTGCCCCTGTACTCCTACGTGGGTGGCGTCGACGCAGGCATGCTTCCTGTTCCCATGATGAACATCTTGAACGGTGGCGTGCACGCAGACAACAACGTCGACTTCCAGGAGTTCATGGTCATGCCCGTCGGCGCTTCCTCCTTTGCCGAGGCACTCCGCTGGTGCGTCGAAATCTACCACACCCTCAAGACAGTTCTGCACGATGCTGGTCTTGGCGGCGGCGTTGGCGATGAAGGTGGCTTCGCCCCCAACTTCAAGACCAATGAGGAGCCGCTTCAGTATCTCGTGAAGGCATGCGAGCAGGCAGGTTATAAGCCTGGCGACCAGATCTTCTTCGCCATGGACCCGGCTTCCACGGAATTCTATAACGCCGAGACTGGCAAGTATGTCCTCGCAGGCGAGGGCCGCGAGCTCACGAGCGACGAAATGGTCGACTACTGGGAGGCGCTTGTCAACAAGTACCCCATCATCTCCATCGAGGACGGCATGGCCGAGGAAGACTGGGACGGTTGGAAGAAGCTCACGGACCGCATTGGTGACCGTGTCCAGCTCGTGGGAGATGATCTCTTCGTCACAAACACCGAGCGTCTCGCCAAGGGCATCGAGCTTGGCTGCGCGAACGCCATTCTGCTCAAGGTCAATCAGATTGGCTCGCTCTCTGAGACGCTTGCCGCAGTGCGCATGGCAAAGCAGCATGGCTATGCCTGCATCGTGAGCCACCGTTCTGGTGAGACGGAGGACACGACGATTGCAGACCTGGCAGTTGCCTGCAACGCCGGCCAGATTAAGACGGGCGCTCCCGCAAGGTCCGACCGCGTGGCCAAGTATAACCAGCTGCTCCGCATCGAGGACAACCTGGGCGATGGCGGTTTCTATGCTGGCAAGGGCGCCTTCTACAACCTGAGCCGTTAGCGCATATAGAGATTAATCCCCGTCCTATCAAGGTACCTGTTTCGCCGGGAACGGGTGCCTTCTTTTTTACTAGCCCTATGCAAAGGCATTGAAAACCTCTGTATTACGCTGTGCCTCTTTTAGGATCCCATCCATCTTCGTACGTCCTTTTTGCGTGGTATGCTTACTTGCTAGTTGGATGAGGAGGAAACGGATGACTGAACAGCAAGGGCAACAGTCTATAGAGGCAGATGAGCTCGACGACCGTATCGATAGGCTCAAAGACCTTTTCCCCGAAGCCGTAGACAAGAAGGGCATGCTCGATATTGGCATGCTGCACTCCATGCTCGCCGCCTCATCTCACGTACGCTTGAATCAGTCTGGATACTCGTGGGCGGGAAAAGACGCTGCATACGCTCTCGCCAAGACTCCCCCGTCGAGCCATATGGAGCTCCGTCCTGAAAAAAGCGTCAACGCTAGCAGGACACACAATCTCTTTATCGAAGGAGACAATCTCGAAGCCCTCAAGCTGCTCAAGAAAACATGCGGCGGGAAAGTCAAAATTATATACATTGACCCGCCCTACAACACCGGGCACAATTTCGTTTTCCGCGACAGCTTTGCAGGAGATGAGGGTGATATCCACGGCTCGTGGTGCAGCATGATGTACCCGAGGCTCGTGCTCGCCTGGGAGCTGCTCGCAGATGATGGCGTTATGTTCATCTCCATCGATGATAACGAGCAAGCTGAGCTCAAACTCATGTGCGATGAGGTGTTCGGTGAAAACTCGTTCGTATCCACCCTTATCTGGCAGAAAAAAACGGG
>CADBRF010000144.1 GCA_902796975.1 uncultured Coriobacteriaceae bacterium | reverse complement strand
TTCGGCGATTTCCCCTTTCTCCAGTTGCTGCCTTCTCGGGCATGTGCACCTGGGTACTTATGAAGACCGCGCCTCTATCATGCCTGTTTGTCAAATATTGGCTCGCATTATACGCATGACCATTCACAAATTCTGCACACATAGGGCGAGCGCGCTCATATGAACGCGAAGCGTCTAGAAGAGGTATTTCCCTTGCCCTTTTGATATGGAGGACGGGAACAGGTTGGGGATATTGGGGTATCCTGCTTACCATCTGCTATAGAAAGGCTTGCTATGCAATTTGCCCCATTTCTTCCACCCGGGGCTAGTCAATATACGACGGCAATGGGTGCTGATTATCACATAATCCCAGGCGTTCACGTTCTGTTTTTCGGCCCTATCGAGTGCGCTCGGCATACGTTTTCCACGCTTGTCGATGACCCAGATGCCTCACTACTCGTTATCGATGATGTGCAGACGGCACTCGGTTCAACTGAAGACCTCGTGGTGGAAGCGGTAGAGGAAATCACACAGCAGGATTCATCCATTCGAGCATTTCTCTTTTGTACGGCATGCCAGACATCGTTTATGGGGCTTGATCTCCGCGGTCTTTGCCAGAGCCTCCACGCGCGTTTCGGCCTCTACTTCGCTTTTGTGGAGTTCAACAGGATGACTCCGGAAAATATCCCTGGCCCTAACCGCAAAAGCATCCCCGGCGGAGATAGGCTGCACGTGCGGAAATCATTCTTTCGCATGCTCGAACAAGTGAATGTAGAACAGCTGACAGCGGGAAGCGGGGGCGTGCTCGTGCTCACGCAGGACGCATTGGACCCTTCATGCGATTTGAAGCAGCTCGAGATGATACCCGGTATCGACTGGGTTCGCAGTGTGGGAGATCTCACTGAATTTGATCTTTTCGTGCAGGCCCGGATGGCAAGAGCTGTCATTGCTACCTCTATGGTATGGAAGGAGACGGGCGAGTATCTCCAGGCTCAGTTCGGAATTCCCTTTTTCTATTTGCCTACAAGCTATTCGATTGATGAGATCGATGGATATTACGAAAAGCTTGGGGAAGTTCTGGAATTCCCCGAGCCATTCCATGCCTGGTGCCAGGGCAGACGTGAGGAAGCACTTGAGGAGGTCCAAAAGGCCCACGAGACTCCGCAAGCACACGGGCTCGATTTGGATGCCCGCGTCATCAACCGCCCGTTCTCGCTTCTTGAGAGTCTCATCGGCTATGGGTTCGGCATAGGGAGATTTGTTCCGTCCCTTCAGAACATCCAGCACAAGGAAACGGACGATATCGGAGCGTATAGGCGCCTCGGCATGAAATACCCGGTTATCAGGGAACAGTTCCGAAGTCATGCGACAAGTGCTACGAAGAAACAAAAACATGGGACTTCCACCAGAAACTTCCGCAAGCCAGGGCGGTTCGTGGAGTTTCGCAAGCAGGAGAACGTCGTCCATGTTCCTGAAGAGACGGCCTGGTGGGGGTACTCTTCGGTTATCGAACTCATGCGCCAGCTGCAAGATGGCAGACCCTACGGCGTTGATGGGCGCTTTGCCAATAGGGGTCCCAAGAAACCCACGACATCCCCAGCTGACAATGTAGAACCGAGAGGACAGTGGGACCTATGAAGAACCTCTGGCATTCCATTGCGCCATTTGCCTCGGATACGAGCGGCGCTTGTACGGTTTTCGCTCATTCACCTGCGCTTATTCTCGCGCAAGATTCCAATGGCAGCGTGAGTGTTCTCAGGCGGATCATCGATATCAACCGGGCGAACGCGGATTTCGAGACAGTTGACCTCCCTGAGGTTGCCTACACGCTTGGTCACGAAAAGGACTTCCAAGACCGAATGGTTGAGCTCTACGAGGGCGGTGTTGAATTTCGCGCGTCCAACCAGCTTGAACCCTATGCATTTTCCGTGATGGTGAATGGACCAGTTGCCACGCTTGTGGGCTTTGACCTTCAGGGCAGGGCCCGGCTCTTCGAGGAGACTACGGGGCTTCAATCTATTGTCGTTAACACAACAGGAAACAGGTACTACGAGAAAGGCATTGAAGAAGCGTACGCCTCGATTTATGCCAACTTTGTAGACAAGGCGGCAGGGGCTGCCAAGAGTGCCATGAAAGTCCGTGGAGACGTGGGCATCCTCGGCATGACCGAGCTCGACTATCCGGGCTCAACGCCGATGAACCTGCTTGCTCGTTCGCTTAGGGGTGAAGGTAAGCGCGTCGTCACTAACTGGGGCTATACCGATACCCACGTGCAGTGGAGGCACGCAACTGAAGCCCAGGAAAATATCGTTGCAAGTGTTGGCGGTTTGAAAATTGCGCGTCTCATGGAGCAAGAGCTTGGGATTCCATTTCGCACGATTGATGAATTCGATTTTTTTGGTTCATGCACTGAAGGGCTCGCTATTGAACCATCTCTTAGCATTTTGATTATCGGAGAGCAGCTCAGTTCGAATCTCCTTCGAACATCACTGAGAAAAATTGGCGCGGAAAAAGTCACGGTCATGTCCTTCTTCACGCTCGATCGCGATTACAAGGAATCTGGTGATAAAAAGCTGAAGAGCGAATCCGACCTTCGTGCCGTTCTGGAAACAGGGGAGTATGACCTCGTTATCGGTGACGCAGTCCTGCGAGGGTGCGGTGCAAAGCATTTTATGCCCCTTATGCATCCACCAACAGGCTTTGGCCATCGTGATAACACGGCGCTCAATCGTGAATGGTTTGAAAAGCTGGCAAAACGATGCGGTGAGATAATGGGAACGCCCCGAGCTGCTCAATTGTCTGATGCGCGTAGAACGGATATCACTCCTTTGAGAAAAAAGACAGAGAACTCCGGATTTGACTTTTCGCTATAGCCCGTCGTCTTCTGCGTCTGGAACAAGCTCATAGACTTTCATGCCCAAATCGGGAAGTTCATCCTTGCCGAGGGCGCTAATGCCTTCTTCCAGCTTGGTTATGACTTTTTTGACTCGGTCCTCGCCAATCTCGCAGATGGTGTCATAGGTTGCCGAGGTTTCTCCAAAGCTCTTATCTAGCAGCTCGGGCAACTGGACGAGGATAAACTGACGGGAGCCTCCGTCGTCAATATTTGCCTCGAGAGCTGCCTGACCTGTAGTCGCGCTCCCGGCAAAGAAATCAAGGACTATGCCGTCTTTTGCCGTGACGAGGTCGAGCAGGTGGCGGATGAGCTTCACTGGCTTGCTGTATTTGAACACGGTCTTACCATCAAAAAGTTTTTTGATATCTGCGGCTCCGTCTGCGTTGAGCACGGAGGTAATCGTGTTCTTGAAGGGCGCCGTTTTTGGCTGCGGCTGACCTTCGTTATCCACATTCAGATAGATCTTATATTTGACTGCCCACCCATTTGCTTTTTTCGCGCTGGGCTCGATAGAGATGAATCCGTTTTCCAGGCCCCACTGGACTTTCTCCTTGCTCCATTTCCAGGTCCAGCCATCGTTGATGAATTCTGTGCGTCCGTGAGGGTAGATAGGCGTTCCGTCGGGAGCTGTAATCGCGTAGTTGAGCGAGTCGCTGTAGCGAACGCTGCCCCGGTCAAGGGAATCGTAATAGTAGGGCCCTCGTTCGAGCGCGTACTCGTCGGTGTGGCGATATCGTTTTCTGTCGTAGGCGAAGGGGTTGCGCTTGAACGCTGTGCGCATGCGTGCAGGGTTTTTAATGTAGACGAGAATGTACTCCGTTATGGTAGCGATACCTCTCGCATCTGACGCC
>CADBRF010000143.1 GCA_902796975.1 uncultured Coriobacteriaceae bacterium | reverse complement strand
GTGCCGCTGGGCTGGGGAATGGTCTCAGTTCGCACGGTGGTTCCAGAAGCGTCTTTCACCCTAAGGGTGATATCGCCCTCATAGGACATGATGCCCTGGGAGTTCTGCGCAATCTCATCGGTGATAGTGCGGCCCGCCATTGAGGCGATCTTCTTGTCGTTATAGTGGACCTCCCAGGGAAGGGTTTTGACGTTTCCTTCACCGCTGGCTTCTCCGACGGTTTTATAAAGGCCGGAGTACTCGATTTTGTTGTTCAAATCGGTTGTAATGGGAGGGGTGGCGGGCGTGTCCTTGGCGGAGACAGTTACCGCGTTGGAAGTCTCGTCGCTTGTGCCATTGCCGGTGAGCTTGTCGAAATCAATAGTCGCTGTGTAGGTGAGCTCGATTTTCTCGCCATCTTTCATCGAGGGAATCGTGTAGGTGAAGCCATTGCTGTTATTAGTGGCACTGCCCGTCTGTGGAGAGGCACTCACGTTGCCATCGTAGGTCAGCGCGGTACCCGTGATGGAATCCACGACCTCGATATCTTCGTTGCTGCCGTTTGAGGTAACGGTTACCGTGTAGTGGGCTTTGCCATCGGACCCCTGGAAGAATCCGGTTTTCTCGGCACTCACGCTATGAGAATCGTCTACCGAAACGGTCTTGATGATGGCGTTGCCAAAATCGAGCTGGGAAGCGTCATTAGAGAAAGTGCCCTTGAAGTCAAGGGTGAATTCCACGTTGTTCGACTCTTTGAGCTTGTCATAACCCGGGTCAGACGTATTCCATTTGAAGTCGACCTTGCCGTTCTCGTCAACCGTGTAGGAGTTCCCAAATACAGTGACTTTCTGTGTTGCGCCAGAATCGTCCGTGTAGGAGACGGTGATGTCGACTGTATCGGTGTGGTTCACTGGATTAATGCCGCTCGGGAGGGTGTAGGAGAGGTCTCCGTCCATGGAAAACTGGTAGCGCTGACCTTCCTCGAAGGAAACGCCAACGGTGTATTCCTTGCCGGGCTTCACCACATAGGTAGCTGAGTTCTCGCCGTCGATGGTGGCTCCAGTGGTGAAATTGCCGAGGTCAGAAGAGGTGGTAGGTGTTGAAGGATTGACTCCGTCCGCCTTCTTTGGTGCTTTTGCAGGCGCAGGAGACTCCTCAACGGTGCCAAATGCGTTGGGCGATATTGATTCCTCGTCTGCTTGTCCGCTTTCTGACAGCGCAGCTGCATCCTCGGACACTATGCTTTCTTGGCTTTCGTCGGCAACAGTTGCTGCTGAAACTACCGGCTGTTCATCAGTATCCGTTCCAGCTGTTGCAAACAGCGTGGCAGGTGCCAGCGATACAACCAGCGCCAAGCCAGCGATAACGCTGACGAGCCTGGTATCCCATTATCCCTTCATGGAACTACCTCTCTCTTCGTGCACGCTCCCTATACGCGCACATAATCTTTACATTCTATGCTATCCGTTGACACGTTTGTTACATATGTAGAATTTATTTGGCAAATCGGCTGATGAACGCACCTGTTTTTCAACTGATGCCCGGTTTGATGAACAGAAAGCGCTGCCGGGAACTCTTGCCGCTCGCAGGGTTGGAATATGACGGTTTGGAGAAAGCTGTTGGAGATACACCCTGGTGCTGATAGAGTCCCCAATTCGGTGCAAGAAACCTTACAGAGTCTCGCTGCCTTTTTGGACGGTGGGGCTCTCTTTTATGAGAGATGGGAAGAATCGCTTTATGCTGGGTCTGCAAGGCAAACAGAAGATGATGGTAATCGTGCTACTTTCGGGCACGCTGCTCGCGGTGCTCAATATGACGCTGCTCTCGCCCGCCCTGCCAACAATCATGGCAGATCTGCAGGTGGGGGCCACGACCGTACAGTGGCTCACGAGTGGCTACTCGCTTGTGGAAGCAGTCGTCATCCCCTTGAATGCATTTTTAGTTGGCAGGTTCAGCACGAGAAAGCTCTTCATAGGCGGCATGACCTGGTTCGGCCTTGGTAGTCTTGTCGGGGCGATGGCCCCATCCTTCGGTTTTTTGCTGCTCGGCCGTATCATGCAGGCAATGGCTACGGGCGTGGTCATGCCCATGGTCTTCACGCTCATTTTGCTCTCCTTCCCGCGCGAAAAGCGGGGAAGTGCCATGGGCGTCGTCGGCCTGATAATCAGCTTTGCTCCGGCAATAGGCCCGTCGCTTTCGGGTGTTCTCGTCGATACCGTTGGCTGGCGCGTGCTTTTCATGATGATAGCCGCCCTCGCGGTCGTTGTTGTGATCTTCGCAGCTATCTGCTTGAAAAATGGTGGCATTTTCGAGAGAGCTCCTTTCGATGCGCTTTCGGTTATTTTCATGTCTACCGGCATGGTGAGCCTTCTTTATGGTCTCTCCACCTTCAGCAATATGCAGAACATTGTTCAGACCGTCGTGATGATTGTCTGCGGCCTTGCCCTGCTCGGCCTCTTCTGCTGGCGCCAGACCCGTCTCGAAACGCCCATGCTTCGAGTCGAGATTCTCAAGCAGCGCGAATATCGCACCACCGTTATTCTCATCGCTCTTATCCAAGCGTCACTCGTCGGCGGTGAAGTCGTGCTTCCCATCTATGTGCAGCAGGTTCTGGGCGGCAATGCCACGATCTCCGGTCTTCTCATGCTGCCGAGCGCCATCATCGGTGCTATTGCTGGCCTCTTTGCAGGCAGGCTCTTTGACCGCTATGGTGTGCGTAAGCTCGTCGTTCCCGGGGCGCTTATCACAGGCGGGGCCGGTTTCTTTCTCACCACCTATGGAATGGACACGAGCTTCGTTGAAGTCTGCATTGTCTTTACCATCTCGGGGCTGGGCATGCAGTTCCTCGTGACACCGCTCAACACCTGGGGTGTCAACTCGCTCGACAATCGCATGATTCAGCACAGCACCCCGCTTGGGAACACGACCAACCAGGTTGGCGCCAGCTTCGGCACCGCGATCATCGTGAGCCTCACGGGCCTTGCTCCTGTCTTTGCCCCTGCCGGTGCTGATGCTCTCACGGTCACCTATACCGGCGTCCACCTTGCCTTTGTCGGTATGTTCTCCATGCTCATGGTGGCGATGGTTGGCATCCTCATTTTCGTGCGCAATCCGAAGAAGGCGGAAACTGCTGCTGAGACGTCTACCCTTGAGGGAATGCCCGGCGTGGACCGTGCTTGGGCGGTAGCGGACCTCATGAACCCCAACAGCTCGCGTCTGACGGTTGGCGCTACGGTTCGTGATGCTATTGGACTTATGAAGCAGACCGAGACGAGCGGCATCACAATCCTCAATGAAACTGGCAACCCTGTTGGATTTGTGAGCGATGGCGATATTCTCAAGTATCTTGGTCGCCAGGAGATTCGTACCAATGATGGTATGGGCTATTTCACCATCGCGGATTCGGAATCAATGCAAGACCGCCTCACGAGTCTTTTCAATCTCGATGTCATGGACATCGCCACGAAGAACGTCATCAGCGTGGATGCGGGCACCGATCCCGAGGAGGCTTTCAAAATGCTTGCTGAACGGCGCATCAAGAAGCTTCCGGTTACCCGCGATGGCATCTATGTAGGCGCTATCAGCCGCCGCAACGTTATCAGCGTGCTGGGCAGCATAGAGCAGAGCAACCTCGCCCAGGCAGAGTAGGAGGCTTTCGCAAGTCGGTTGAGGAAGACGCGGCAGACAAGGACGAAGGGTGCAACTTTCTCGAAGAGCCTGTGCTTGCTTTGCCGGCGTGGTAGGGAGCTCTGCCGCTCGCTTACCCAGCTAGTTTGGCTGAGAGAATCGGCATGATATGGTAGACGTAGTTGAGCCTGCCTTCCCAATC
>CADBRF010000142.1 GCA_902796975.1 uncultured Coriobacteriaceae bacterium | reverse complement strand
TGCAGAAGCGAGCTGGGAACGGGGACGCTTGGCTGCTCTGTGTAGTCTGAAGAGCCCTGATCTCCGTTGGGAGTCCACGTGTTGCCAGCATCTCCCGTGGTGACCTCGGTATAGGTCACCGTAGGCGTCGAAGTGCCAGGGTCGTTGTGCTCGTTGGCAAAGGCCATCGTATAGCCCTCGGAGTTTTTGGCATAACCACCGGTTCCAGAGCCCTTGACCAGGTTGGTCGAGTCAGCGGAGAGCGGTTTCAGGCCGTTAGCGACACCGGCGACATCGTCATGCGCGGCTTGGTTCGGGCGCACCTTGAGATGCACGGCATAGGTCACATCAGCAGGTAGTACATAGTCATCGCCCAGATTCCATATAACCTGGCGAGAGCTGGAATTATAGGTCGCATCGTTGGTGGGCAGCTCAAAGGTCTTGGCTGAATCGCCGTTGCCGAACGTCACTTCTTTATCTTCGCCGGGGACGAAGGTCTTCGTCTCGCCCTTGTAGCTCACGGTGTAGGTGAAACTGTTGGCTGCATCACCCGTCAGACTCGAGTCATCCACCAGCGTGGTGTCCATGAGGTTGGAAACCGTATCCCTGATGGTTACACCGCGGTAGCGATAATCCGTGTAGAGCTTCGTCATGAGGTCTTCCATTGCGCTCGTGAACGCCTCAGCACTATCCGGCTCGTAGTAGTGGTAGGCGTAGCGATAGCCCGAATCATCGGTTTGAATGCCAGTTCCATCTGCGTACTCATCCGGATACAGAGTCGACATGATGTCGGTCAGATGCTGAACATTGCCGTAGGCACCGAAGGCATAGAAATCGTCGCCATCGGCGATAATCTGCTGAGCAGCGGCTCGAGCAGCTTCCAAATTGGCGTGATTGTTATCCGTGTAACCAGATCCGTATACTGTCTCGCCCTGTGACTCTTGGTAGCTTCCATACGAATCGTTTTCCTCTACATCTCCGGGGTTGCTCGTGTCGTAGCCAGCGGGATATTGCGTGTCACGCACCGTTGGATCGCCATCGGTGATGAAAACGACAATGGTCTTGCGACCGTCATTCTTGCTGGGTTCGATGTCACGCTCGAGATCGATTGCATCTTCCCAGTTGGTGGCGCCGGTACCATGGAGATTGTCGATACCAGGCTGTATATCGGAGAAATCCGTCGTGTTCACCATGCTGCTGCTATTGATATTGCTCGCATTGACATCACCAGATGTGTCGCTCGGTGAATACACTCGAGTGGGTACCGTGGCGAAGAATCCAAACGAAGTGAGGGAAACCGTCACATTGTCTGCCCTCTTCGAGTTCATCTTGCTGAGCAGATTCTGAATTGAGATGTTCAATGCGGATTTGACAGAATCGAAGCGGGGCTTCTTCGGCGAGCCGAATTTGACACCACTGTCCGCAAGCTCCTGTACCTCTTCGGGAGAGATGCTGACTGGCGGGGGGTTGAGAGAGGGGTCTTTCATTGGCCAGATGCCAAGATTTCCGTCCGAGTTGATAACACTCGAGATACGGTGCCAACCTGCTCCGTCATTCAGTCCGTATCCCAAGGCCTGCTCGTCAGTCAGCTTGATATAGACAAATTCCGTAATGTCCAGCTCGTGCGAAGTGGGGTCGTTCTCGGTTCTGCCAGTGAAGACGCTTGAATTTGGGTCTTTCGCAACAGTCACTTCGCCTCTGGGCCAGACATATCGGGTGGTGGTGGTTTCGACTTTATCAACAAGATAGAAGTAATCGTCCGCCAATCCCATGGTGGCAAAGTTCATGGAGTTGGACGTGTCGACGACGAAGTGGATATCGTAGGGGCCGGTTTCACCCAGCTCTTTGCCCTTGACGTCGAGCGAAAGGTCGTACCAGCCATCCGAATCGGAATCGCTGGTGACGGTGGTCCCATCGGGAACATTGGAACCATCGGAGCTAGTGAGAAGCTTGTGGTGTTCAGGCTCTCCAAGTATGGGCGTGCCCACCGCTGGAGCAATGGGCGTGCTGGTCAAAGCAAGCGCGGCGCATGCAGCAATCGTTACTAAGATAGCGCCGATTTGGCGAAAAGATGCCCCGTGATTGTCGTCCTTCGAGGCGTTGCGCGCACGGTTTTTTCGACTCCGCCGCGAGTGCTTACCTCGGCAGCACCCCATTACGCTACGCATGAGACGCATCTCCCCGGTATTTTCATTTGTCTTGCTCTGTATATGTACACATTACTATAACACTGTTAACTGGGGATAATCCAGCACATTGAGGGCGTGAACTCGGCATTCCCCTTTATTCTCAACATGGCAGTGTCTCGTGGCATTTGTCGTGTGAACAAGACATGAATGCGCAGCACGACAAACGTCTGCAAGGCAACTGCCTTGCGGCCTTTGACCGCCTGCAAAAACCGCAGGGGAAAACGGCTGGTGGACATAGGGCACACGAAAAGCCCCGAGGCCAAACTGCCTCGGGGCTTCGAACAACTTGCTGTCAGTATTGCGCTAGCCCGGTTGCTATCTAGTTCTGCTTCTCCGGGAAGAGCTCGTCTGCAAGCGCCATGTTGGCACGGATGCTTCCGCAGCATTCGTGGAAATGCGCAAGTTCTTCGTCGCTTACCGGGAGCTCATGGACGCTCTCCACGCCATCGGCGCCAATCACGCAGGGAACGCCAACGTAGATGTCTTTCTCGCCGTACTCGCCTTCGAGCAAGGCACTCGCAGGCATGACAAGCTTTTCATCATGGAGCACAGCCTTTGCCATCTGGGCTGCCGTCATGGCAACGGCGTATTCCGTGCAGTTCTTGCCGCGGAAAGTGACCCAGCCGCCTTGGCGAGCAAGATCCTCCGCCTCATCGCGATTGAAGTTGAACCTCTCGTCGCGCTCTGCCATAACATCGAGCGGGACACCGGCGAAGTTCACGCAGCTCCAGGGGCAAAACTGGGCGTTGCCATGTTCACCGATCATGTAGGCAGTAATCGACTTGTGGCTCAGGCCAGTGATTTCCGCCAGGCGGGAAACGAGGCGAGCCGTATCCAGCCCCGTGCCCGTCCCAAAGACACGGCCCGTGGGAAGGCCAAGGCCAAGAGCGATTTCGCGCGTGACAACGTCACAGGGGTTCGAGATGTTGATGAAAATGCCATCGAAACCAGACGTGCGCAGGCGGTCAACCCAAGTGTGAACTGCGGGAATGGTGTAGCGAAGCTCGGTGGTGCGGTCCTCGTTGCCAATGAGAAGCGAAACCTTGCCAGAAGCGTTCACAACCACATCGGCATCGGCCAGGTCTTCCACTTCGCCTGCGCAGATACGTACACGGTGCGGGAGCATCGAGACCGTATCGAAGAGATCCTGGACCTCGCTTGCCGCCTTCTGCTCGTTGATATCCACGAGGACAATCTCATCGGCAATGCCCAGCGTGGCAACTGCCGACATGACATGCGCCCCAACATGGCCAACGCCGATGATGCCGATTTTTCTTGACTTCATGCGAACTCCTTACTGAGTACGAAAACTCAAACTGCCTGCCGAAAGAGGGCGCGGACATGACCTTACCCTCTTGGGTCTTGTAATTTCGCGGACAATCACTGCCGGCGAAAGCGTGCCGTGAACCACGCTCATTTGCAGTTCACCGTTTTACACCCGTAGGGGCAGATGTTCAAATAGCAATTGGCAAAATAATGAATAGGCGCTTTGTCATGCGCTGTTCGGATATCTAGACAACATCTGACAATGAGAGGCGCCGCCCCCAGCAGCTGCCTGTATTCTAGAAAAGTGTACATTTAAGCGGTTATTTGCCCAGCGTTTTTTATTTGGGCAAAAAATGGCTTAAATGCGCATCACGTTTGAATTTCCATTCTATCTCTGCCTGGAGCCACACTGTTCATCAGGCGTTTTGGCGCGTGAACCACCTGCTTATACTCTTCATTTTTTCTCAAGATGCACATTTAAAGGAAAACTTGTCCTCCATACATTTTCCGGACATTTTTTCTGTTAAATGTGTATCTTTTGCTGTTCACATGTTGGGCAGTATGGAGATGGAACGGCCAGAGGCCAGAATACAGACACTTCGTCAGCGCGGAATATTACGGCCACCCCTGCTATTGCAGAAGGTGGCCGTCTATCCGCATTGTTGCTATGACCGCTTACTTGAAGCCCGCTATTGGATCTCCAGGTCGTCGCGATCGCGGAGCGTGACGCTTCGGACGCTGGGGATGAGGTTGACCAGCCAGTAGATGAGGCCACCTACGATAGCAGTGAAGCCGGAACCCGTGGTGTAGTAGAAAATCGGCGATTGCACCGAGCCCGTGATGGGGTTGTAGACGAAGATGAGCGCGATGAACAGGGTGACGAGAATCGTCGCGACGCCAATCCAGTTCACGCCATGCTTGAACTTGTAAGCATCGTGCCCCTCAAGGTAGTAGAGGCCCTTGAGCGAGAACTTGCGACGGCGAATTACGATGTAGTCCACGAACATGATGCCGATAATCGGGCCC
>CADBRF010000141.1 GCA_902796975.1 uncultured Coriobacteriaceae bacterium | reverse complement strand
GCCGCCGATTAGAGCTGTGACCCCATGTGCATAGACTGTGTCGAGCACGACTTGACCAGGATGGAGAAGGCCAGTATCGATAATCGCCTCATCGCCTGCATTCATGCCCCTTGGCGTTGCATCCACAATGATATCTGCCCCCGATATGAATCGGGAGGCGATATCGTATGTTGCTGCGCGCAAAAGGCAGCGCTTGCCCGTCTCGGAAAGGCTCAGCTGAAGGCGGTCAATCGTGCTGCTTGCACGGTCGTAATCGCGGGAGAAGAGAATGATTTCGCGGGCGGGAGCTTCTGCCAGAGCGCAGGCGATGGCAACAGAAGTGGGACCGGTTCCGCAAATGATGACGTGCTTGCCGCGGGGGTCGATTCCCCCCTCGCGCGCAATTGCCCCCATAGCGCCAAGACCATCCGTGTTGTAGGCGTAGAGCTTCTCATTGCGCCTCACGAGAACATTAGCCCCACCAGCAGCATCTGCAGCACCATCCACATAATCTGCCTGAGCGCATGCGAGACGTTTATAGGGCATCGTGATGTTCATACCCCGATACAAACCGGTGCGTACGAGTTCGATCTGCTTAAGCGCTTCTTCCTCGTTAGCACATTCCACAGGGGCGTAATGCCAGCCGGCAAAGTGCCAATTGCTCTCGCCTAAGCTAGCATAGAGCGCGTTGTGCATGGCCGGAGAGAGCGAGTGCCCGATAGGGTTGCCGATGAGGGCAATCTGGACGTCCCCTGGATTTGCCACGTCTTTTCCAGATGAAGAATCTTTCATTTCGAGTGCTCCCCTCGAATATCGAAAACGGGCATGGACCCGCCTTCCGGTTTCATGCCACGTAATGCAATCCGGTCGACAACACGAAGAAGCTTGGTATGCTTGAGATCCTGTTTGACAAGCGGTTGCACGAGCCATGCTTGCATGCCGCACAGATGCGCTCCAAGTATATCGGTGTAGGTCTGGTCCCCCACACAGAGAACTTCCGAGGGCGCGAGATTCATGCGCTCGCAGGCGGAGAGCAGCCCCCTGCGAAACGGCTTCATGGCCTTGCCCACAAACTCGGCACCGATAGACGCAGCAGCTCGAACACCACGTTCGTGAAAATTGTTCGAGACCACAACAACCTGCAGTCCCGCTTCTTCAAGTAAGAAGACCCAGTCCGCAATCTGTTCTGGCACCGTATCCATGGTGCGCGGAAGCAAGGTGTTATCGAGGTCGAGGATGACCCCGCGTATGCCCCGCTCGATAAGGTCCTCCGGGCGGATATCCAGCACAGAAACGAAATAGGCGTCAGGTCTGATGAGCTTCATCGATCGCCGTATTCTGCCCAGGCTTTGTTGAAGTCATCGGCAGTCTCGAAGTACATGACCTTCTCTTCAGAGTTGGAATAGAAGAAGTACAGATAGTTCGTATCTGCAGGAGCTGCTGCCGCCTGGATTGACGCCATGCTTGGGCTGCAGATTGGACCTGGTGGCAGGCCACGGCTCAATGGGTTTCGGGTGTTATAGGGATTGGTGGAACCAAGGTCGTCGCTCGTAAGCTCATCGGTGAGGTCTTTGCCCACTGCATAGTAGGTGGTCACGTCGCTGCCGAGGTTCATATCGGCATTCATGCGATTGAGGAAGACCGAGGCAATCGTTGCTTTATCGCTATCGTCATGCGATTCCTTCTCGATAATCGAGGCGAGGGTGAGCACGCCATAGGAGTCGAGGTTGTTCTGTTGAGCTGCGCTAAGGTCTACGTTCCCCATACGGGTCTCGTAATCATCAAGCATCTGGCGAATAATCGCATCCGCATCGTCGGTGTAGGAGATGCTATAAGTATCAGGGAAGAGATAGCCCTCAAGCGTAGCTTCTGTGGCTTCATCGAGGAAGGCATAGTTGGCCTTGTAGTTTGCCACGGTCGCCTGCTGCTCGAAGGCATCCGCGTCGATGCCGCAGGTCTGCTCGACCGTCTTGGCAATCTGACTGAGGGAGTACCCCTCCGGAATCGTGAGGCTGTAACCCGTTTTGCCCGAGATAAGAATATCTACGATTTCTCCCGCATCAGTTCCCCCGATAAGGTGGTACGTGCCCGGTTTAAGAGAGGAAGCGGCATCTTTCTCCTTGACCGCCTTGGTGAAATCGGATGAAGAGGCGATGACTCCCTTTTCCTCCAGAAGCTTGCCAATCTGATTTGCGGTTGAACCCTCTGCGATGGTGACCTCGATTTCCTTGCCTTCTTGGACAGGTCCACGATGGTTTGCCACGAAAAAGAAAACAAGCGCTGCAATCACGACCGCCACGATGAGAATGGCGACGCTGCGCACCGCGTGATTCTTGCGCGGCTGTTTGCCAAACCGCTTCTTGCGGTCTTCGGCAGTGCGTTTTGCCTGGTAGGCTGATTGTTGCCGTGGTAGTCTTGCTGAAGAAGTGTTTCTTCGCGCTGAAGAATTAGGCTGAATCGAATGCCTGCCTTGCACCATTCAATAACTCCTCTACTGTTTTGAGCAATGAGCTAGCTGAGCTTATCCGCATTGCGGTCGAGCCAAGTTTCCAGGAAAAGCGCCGCAGCGACCATATCAATCTTGCCACGCATCTCCCGTTCGCTCATGCCCTGTTCGCGCATGCGGTGTTTGGCCTCTGAACTGCTCAAGCGTTCATCAGAGAACTCGAGTGGAAGCCCTGCAGTCTGGGCAATGCGTTGCGCTATACCCTTAACGCGTGCGGCTTGCTTGCCCTGCTGCCCCGAGAGAGAACGTGGAAGCCCGCACACCAGAAGATCAGGCTCTTCGTCTTGGAGCAATATGCGCCAGGTGCGTGCGTTGGCGAGCACCTCATTTGCCGGAACGACTTTCACGGGGAGGGCGATGCGGGTTGCGGTATCTCCAACCGCAACCCCGATGCGTTTTTCCCCTATATCGAGTGCCAGAACCCTCATGGTTTCTAGGCTTCTAGCATTTCCTTGACAGCGGCGATTGCAGCGGGAATGCCCTCTGCATCCTTGCCACCAGCCTGAGCCATGCCCGGCTTGCCGCCACCGCCACCCTTGATGAATTTGCCAGCTGTCTTGACAACAGCCTTGGCATCGAAGCCAGCCGCTACGGCACCATCGGTTCCGGCGGAGAGCATGAGCGGAGTTCCCACCTCAGGCTTGCGAGCAAAGATAACCGTGGCGAAGGGAGCGCCCTGCGAACGCTTCTTGACGATATCCCACATCTCACGCATGCCCTCGGCAACCGCCTCGCCCGCGTCGAAGATGACGAGCTTGTAGCCATTGCAGTCAACGGCAGCCTTCACATAATCGGCGACCTTGCCCTCGGCAGCCATCTTGGCGCGGCGCTTGCGCATCGCCTCGAGTTCGTCGATGCGGGCTTGCAGCTTGGCAACACGCTCGGAAACATCAAGTGGCGGAACTCCGAGGAACCGAGCTGTTTCGCGCAGCTCCTCTTCCATGGAGGACATGTACTCATAGGCGGCAACATTGGTGACCGCCTCAATGCGGCGGGTTCCGCTTGAGATGGAGCTTTCAGACACGATTTTGAAGAGGCCAATCTCGGAGGTGCGCTTGACATGAGTGCCGCCGCACAGCTCACGGGAGAAGTCTCCTGCCTCGACGACGCGCACGACATCGCCATATTTCTCGCCAAACAGGGCTGTAACGCCGCTTTCGCGCGCCTCTGAAAGCGAAGTCTCGTACGTGTTGACCGCAAGATCGCTCATAATCACGCGGTTGCAGATACGCTCGACCTCGAGAATCTGCTCGTGAGTCATAGGCTCGAAATGCGTGAAGTCGAAACGAAGACGATCGGGAGCGACCAAGGAGCCCGCCTGCTTGACATGGTCGCCCAGAACCTGGACGAGCGCTGCCTGCAGGATATGGGTAGCTGTGTGGTTGTTGGCGATAAGAGAACGCCGCTTGGCATCGACGGTGGCGGTTACCTCATCCCCTTTGCGGAGAGTGCCCGCGGTGAGCTTGCCCTGATGGGCGGCAAGACCGCTCTCGGGCTTCTTCGTGTCAGTGACCTGCATAGAGCCCTCATCGTTGGCGATGACGCCCGTATCGCCAACCTGGCCGCCCATCTCGCCATAGAAGGGGGTCTTGTCGAGGATGATGGTCACGTCATCGCCCTCATTTGCCTCGTCCACGATGGCTCCGTCGACGATGATGTCGATGATATGGGCTTTGCTCTCCGTCTCGTCATAGCCCGTGAATTCGGTCTCACCGTGGGTATCGAGGATATGGGTGTAGATATCGCCGAAACCCGTCCAGGCGTCATCGTTACGGGCTGCACGGGCGCGTTCGCGCTGGGCGGTCATCTCCTTCTCGAAGCCCTCCATATCCACGTCAAAGCCCTCGCTCCGGCAGATCTCCGCGGTGAGCTCAACAGGGAAACCATAGGTGTCATGGAGCTTGAAGGCCTTG
>CADBRF010000140.1 GCA_902796975.1 uncultured Coriobacteriaceae bacterium | reverse complement strand
TCGAGCTTTGAAGCCTCCTTCTCGATTGCCTCCAGAAGCGAGGGACGGTCGACCGAGTGGATAAGGTAGGCGCGGCCCACGACCTGCTTCGCCTTATTCGACTGCAGGGTGCCGATAAAATGCCAGTTTGCCTGTGGGTAGAGGGCAAGCTTCTCGTTGAAGGGTTTCTCACGATTCTCGCCAAAATCGGTCATACCGCACTGGATGCCCTCGCCCACAACCGGAGCGTCAACCGTCTTGCTCACTGCGATGATTTTGACATCCTGAGGATCGCGGCCGCATGATTCGCAGATGCGCTCGACATCCGCAACCGTGGCATCCCAACGTTCTTTCAACCCCATGGTTCTTATTCCTTCCTGAATGCGAGAGCGCCCTGCCTGCCGCAGACGCCCCCTGATGCTCTATAGGAATAGTACGTATCCGCATGGCATTTCGTGCAGATACCTGCATCGATGATCCGCCGGGAATCGGCACCGGCATCTTCAAGCGAAACGGCAACTGCAAAAGAAAGATCCAGATGGCGCTTGCCAGCATCGCAACCTGCTCCGAATTTGCTCACGAACTGGGAGAGAATCTCCTCGCTCGTCTCATAGCAGCAAGCACCGATATGCGGGCCGATGTAGCAGTTGCATTGAGAAGGCTCACAGCCTGCCTCAGCAGCAAGTGCTCCAAGCGCGATACCCGGAATGCCACCGAGCGCACCGCGCCAGCCAGCGTGGGCAACCATAAAGGCTCCATTGGGAGCAACGCATACGACAGGCGTGCAATCTGCAAAGCAGAGAAGAACAGGTGTTTCTGCTTTTGCGCACACGACCGCATCAGCGCCAGCGGCTGCCTCCTCTTGCGCAGTGGCAACATCGTGCACCGTGACGACCTTGACCCCGTGCACCTGCAAGGGAGACACGAGCCTCTGGGAGGCGCCACCCGCGCCAATCGCCTCAAGCGCGAGCATGCGATTGGCATCGACCAAAGCCGCATCATCGCCCACCGTGTAGGAAAGGTTAAGGCTCTCATAGGGGGCGCTGCTCACGCCGCCAACGTTTCCCGTGAACGCGATGCGTGTGCTCGTTGCCGCGAAAAGCGCATCGTCAGTGAGATAGGCAAGCTCCTCAGAGCATACATACCGAGACTCCACCAGCTGCGGCAGTGGCAGCTGGTGGAGCTCAGGGTCGGTCTGGACTATTTTGCCTCGACCATCCGCCATTAGTAGCGGTTGCGCTTGAGGAAATCGGGGATATCGTCGTCGAAATAGTTGTCGACGCCTGCAGCCGAAGCCGGCTGACCTGCGCCCTGACGGCTAGGTGCCTGCGGGGCGGCAGTAGCCTCGCCAAGATCCATGGCGGACTGTTTCTCGGTGCCATCAAAGCCGGTAGCAATGACCGTGATGCGCATCTGGTCGTCCATGGAATCATCGATAACCGTACCGAAGATAATGTTGGCGTCTTCGTCTGCGGCAGCGTTGATAATCTGGGAAGCCTCATCAATCTCTGCCAGGCTCATATCGCTGGAACCGGTGATGGAGTAGAGAATGCGGGTTGCACCCACGATGGAGGACTCGAGCAGCTGCGAGGAGATTGCCTGGGTGGCAGCATCCGTTGCGCGGTTCTCGCCGCTGCCGATGCCGATACCCATCATTGCGCTGCCGGCGTTCTTCATGATTGCACGGACATCCGCGAAGTCGAGGTTGATGAGACCAGGGATGGTGATGAGGTCGGTGATGCCCTGCGTGCCCTGGCGGAGAATGTCATCGGCGATGCGGAAAGCGTCCAGCATGGACGTGCGCTTCTCGATGACCTGGAGCAGACGGTCGTTCGGGATGACGATGAGCGTATCGACCTTCTGGGAGAGAAGCTCGATGCCCTCTTCTGCCTGCTTCATGCGCTTGCGGCCCTCGAAGCCGAACGGCTTGGTGACGACGCCGACGGTAAGAGCGCCAATCTCCTCCATGGCAATCTCTGCCACGACGGGAGCAGCACCAGTGCCCGTGCCGCCGCCTTCGCCAGCAGTGACGAACACCATGTCCGCGCCGGCAAGGGCATCGCGAATCTCGTTGCGAGACTCTTCTGCGGCCTGGCAGCCGACCTCGGGGTTAGAGCCAGCGCCAAGACCGCGCGTGAGCTCTTCTCCAATGTGAACCGTCTGATCTGCGTCAGACATAAGCAGCGCCTGACGATCGGTGTTGATGGCAATGAACTCAACGCCCTTCACGCCGGCCTCAACCATGCGATTTACAGCATTCGTGCCGCCGCCGCCAACACCGACGACTTTAATGACGGCGAGATGATCTTGTCCTTCGTAATCGGGCATATGTGTCCTCCATAGGCAAATCTTTGATGCCAGTATTAACTCACCATAACGGTGTTACCTGCATATGGCTAAATTCAGATTGTACGTCAAAAGCGTATCCATCTGATATACATTCTAGGCAAGAGGCACCATTTCTCATAATGTCCATATTTGCACGCCCCGAGCATAGAAGGTTTCGCATAGACACAGCCATGCTCAAAACCTCGTCAAGTTTAGCACGTGGCAACTCCATACGCATAGAGTATTGCATGCCCATGCGACACGAAATTGGCTCCGAACAGCTAGTCGCCCTCGCTCTCAGAGCTATCCTCGTCTGAGCTGTCGTCCTCGCCTTCCTCCATTGTCCGGTAGGTCGGGCGCGAAGGAACTCTCACGTTGATGTAGCTGATAGTTCCATCATAGGTCTCGAGCAGTTTCCAGATGTCCGCCTCTTTAAGGTCTGAATCGCTGGAATCGCCAAAGGCAATTGTCACACCATTCTTGAGATTGAGCATGGTCTTGGCAGAAGACTCGGCGGAAATAGTGTCAACCTGGTCCATGAGAGCGGGGCTGATGCAGTCGATAATCTCGAGCGCGTTCTTGATGCCTCCATCATCGCAATCGCGCCCGGAAACCGGGGTGGCGAGGGATTTGCTCACGTCGATGATGTGAACGAGCGAGTCCACATCATCCTGCGTCGCAGCAGAGAGCCAGGCACCATCTTGCGAAACCACCCAGATATCCTTCTGGCTCACCATGACAACTGCACCCGCCGTGCGCTCGCTGATGTTGATGGTGATGGTGTCGGGGAACTGCCTGCTTATGCTCACCGATTGAACCCAGGCATTCGATTCGAGTCGCTCGCAAATGCCGGCAGTATCAAGCCGGAACAAGGTGGAGTCAGCTGGCACCGCCGCGAGGTTGGTGATCTCCTCGCTCGTAAGATGCGCGGTTCCCTCAACTTTGACGTTGGAGATGTGGAAGAGGTCGCTTCGGTAGATGAAGATGGAGCCAAAGAGAACGACGAGCACGGTGACAATGACAATCACAATGCGCAGGATATAGCGATGGTAGCGTTTGCGGTTTCGCGCCTCACGTTCCGCGCGCTGCGCTCTCCGTTCGCGGATGCGGCTTAGATTGTCCTGATCTTCCGCGCTGGGGCTGGAAACATCCGCCTTTTCCGTATCGGTAATGCCGAGCGAGGCGATGGCATCGGACAGAGGAGTCTTTCGCTGCGTAGCCGTGTTGCCAGCCTCAGCACCCGTTGCGCTTGACTGCGCGGCTTTGCCAGAACGTGCAGATACGGCAACAGAG
>CADBRF010000139.1 GCA_902796975.1 uncultured Coriobacteriaceae bacterium | reverse complement strand
TCCCCGTTCCCAGCTCGCTTCTGCATATTGAGAAGACATGGACTGACGATCAGGGGAACGAAATCGACGGTCCATCTGACGAGGTTGTAACGGTCTTTGTGGAGCAAGCAGATGGAACAGCTGCTGCTGATGGTGGAGACGCGTGGACACCCTATAAGGAGAACATAGAGCTTAATGCAAAGAACAAGTGGTCTGCAGACGTGGTTGTCCCTGCTGGCCCCGAAGGTCACCGCTACCGTATCGGCGAGATTAACACCCCTGCTGGCTGGCACGTGAAAGACTACTCCTATACGCGTTCCAGTGCGGATACGGACGCGGGTGGAACTGACTCCATTTCCGCAACTACCAGCAGAGAAAACGTCATAGCGGGATTCTCCTCGCCGATCTCTCAGGAGAAGCACGAGGGTACCTTTGCCGTTACCAATAGCCCGCTGCTCTACACCCTGCAGGTCACCAAGGCCGACGCGGATTCCGGGGCTGCCCTTGGGGGCGCCAAGTTCGTGCTCCACAAGGATGGAGGCGATGACACCAGCTACGACCCGGCAGTTGACCAGTCCGCCACCGACGCGGAGGCCCAGGTCGACGAGCAGGGCGTCGTCCGGTTCACCGGGCTTACGCTCGGCACCTACTGGCTCGAGGAGACCTACGTCCCCGCCGGCTACCAGATGGCGGCCCGCCCCTACAGGGTAGTCTTCTCCGACGGGGCCCCGGCCGTTCAGGTCGCGGACGCCTCAGGAGCCTATGGGCAGCCCGCGGATTTGAACCCGGTCCCAGGCGAGGAGGATGCCTACGCCCTGAGCTTCGCGGACCAGAAGGCGGCCCTCGACCTGCCTTCTCTGGGATTTCCTGGCGGGTCGATTCTGCTCTACGTGCTCGGCGCGGCGTGCGTCGCGGGCGCCGCCGGCCTGTTCGCGAGGCGCAAGGCGTAAGGGGGTCCAGCCCCCGCCCACGGGGCGCTGATGTTTGGCAATGGCTGTCCAGGTTGGCGGGCAGTTTGCAGGAGGTAAGAAGCGCGCGGGCTTGGCTCGCGGGCAGGCGATGACCACGTAAGTGGGGAAAGGTGCACACACCATGGAGAGGAAATGTATCGCAGGGATCGGAGGGTTTGCAGCGCTCGTGCTGGCATTGCTCATAGCGCTCGCATGTCTGCCCGTGTTCGCCCAGGCGGCACCGGCCGATGTCCCCGGAACGGGCAGCATCACGGTGGGCAACCTGAAGGCGGGCGACCAGGTGACGCTCTACAAGGTCGCGGGCGTCCAAGTGGACAGCGCCACGAACGAGACCACGGTCACCGCGCTCGGAACGGGCGACGCGAAGGCTGCCGTCGAGGCATATATCGCCTCTGCCGGCGATACCGAGAATGGCACGGCGGAGGCTGCCAAGACCCTCGGCGGCTATGTCCCTGGTGACTTCACGGCGGCTGGCAATGCCACGGCAACAGGAAACTCCGTTACGATCTCCGGCCTTGGCGCCGGCCTCTACTACGTTGCTGTTGTGAACGCCGATGACGCGACGACAGTCTACCAGCCCACGGTCGTGGCTCTCAAGCCCGTCATCCAGAACGGCGCCTACACCACAGATGGCCAGACCGGATCCGCCGACCTCAAGAAGTCGGAAGTTCCGCTGAACAAGACCACCACCGACAACGGCCAGGCTGCCAAGTCCACCGATGACTACGGCGTTGGCCAGAAGGTCCCGTTCACCATCACGTCCACGACCCCGGTCTACACCGCCAACGCTGAGAACCGCGTCTTCACCTTCACCGATACCCTGAGCGCTGGCCTCACCTACGACGAGAACAGCCTCGAGGTCAAGGTCAACGGCCAGACCGTCACCGCCGGCGCCGACACCTACACCTTCACCCCCGAGGGCCAGAAGCTCACCGTGGCGTTCGCCAACGCCTTCCTCACCACCGCCGAGAACGCTGGCAAGTCTGTTGAGATCACCTACACCGCCACCGTCAACGACTCCGCCGTTGTCAAGACCGGCGACAAGAACTCCGTGACGCTCGAGTTCTCGCGCGACTCCAACTCCACTGAGACCAGCACCCCGGGCGATGAGGTCACGGTCGCCTACTACGGCATCAAGGTTCTGAAGCAGGACAACTCCAACCCTGCCAAGCCGCTTGCGGGCGCGGTCTTCGAGGTGAAGGATGCCAACGGCAAGGTCGTTGCCACGCTTACCACGAAAGATGACGGTACCGCCAAGACCACCGCTCCTCTGGGCGAGGGAACCTACAAGCTCCATGAGACCAAGGCTCCCGCTGGCTACTCGCTTGCCGCCACGGACAAGGAGATCACGCTGAAGGCTGACACCGTCGAGACCAGCGCGACCTCCGATGACTTCCATTACGCCGCTGAGACCGTCACCGACACGCCTTCCGTTATCCAGCTCCCCGGCACGGGCGATAGGGGCACCTTCCTTATCACGCTCGTTGGCGCTGCAGCTGTCGTGATTGGCGTTGTGGCCATCACGCGCTCCCGTGCTCGCAAGCACGAATAGGGTTCACGCGTCCGCCTGGTGACGGCGGAACTGCTTGTTTTCGAGAGGGCGTGCGATGTTTCGTGCGCCCTCTTCTCGCTAGAAACGCACCACGGCATGACAGTTACCTCGTAGACAATTGTCGTTCTGTAATAACACGACAATTGTCTACGAGGTAACTGTCATGGTCTCGGGAGTCTGATGAAGTCGCTCTTCAAAAAACCGCTTGCTGGAATTCTTGTGCTCGCATTGGGGCTTGGGCTCATGCTCTATCCCTATGTCAGCAACTTGATTAACCAACATGGAGCGGGAAAAGTCGTCTTCGAACAGGCGGAGACCATACAGGAAACCGATCAAGCCGAGCTCGCCCGTGAGCTTGCCCGCGCCCGCGATTACAATTCGCGGCTATTGGACAACCGTGTTGTCGTGACAGACCCCTTCGACCCAACCGCGCAGAAGTTTCCCACCGAGGAGTACAACGGTCTGCTCAACATCGCAGGCGATGGCGTTATGGGTCAGTTGGTCATCCCCAAGCTCAAAGTGTCGCTTCCCATCTACCACGGCACAGATGATGAGGTGCTCCAGAAGTGTGTTGGCCATATCGAGACCACATCGCTTCCAGCTGGTGGGGAGAGCACGCATTCGGTGCTCGCCGGGCACAATGGCTTGCCGACCATGCAGATTTTCGACCGGATTGAAGAGCTCCAGCCCGGTGATTACTTTGTCATCAAAGTGCTGGGAGAGGACCTTGCCTACAAGGTAACTGGCTCAGAGACCGTTTTGCCAGACGAGACGGGAAGTCTCGTGATCACGCGCGGGCAGGATGAAATCACGCTTGTGACCTGCGTTCCCTATGGCGTTAATACGCACCGTCTTCTCGTGCACGCGAAACGATGCGACCTGCCTGATTCCTGGGAAGCTGGAGATCAAGACATCGCCGAGGAGACAAACCCCGGATTCCATTTCCCCTGGATAGAGGCGCTGGTCATAGCTGGCGCAATTGCGGCAGGTATCATTATCGCGCGGGCTTTCACGCCCAAGAGAGGCAAGCACAGCATCATGTAGGTTGCCCGGCAGGACGGCTTATTACTAGCCCAGAGCTTGGCGGATTGCTGCAGCAACTGCCTTTGCCAGCGCAGGATTATCGTTGTGCGCATGTACATAGGTGAACGTTGCGCCATCTCCAGCAGCCCCGAGGAATTCATCTCGGAGCGTCCTGCTCACTTCCACCAATGTCTCGATATTGTCCGCAACAAATCCCGGGCAGATAATCGCCACATCTTTCACGCCGAGACGGGCCAAGTCGCCGAGGCAATCGCTCGTGAATGGTCCCAGCCATTTGCGGTTGTCGAAGCGGGACTGGTAAGAAATCATCCAAGATTCGTCCGCCAAGCCCAGCTCGCGGGCAACGGCAGCGGCGGTCTGCTCGTTCTGGTCGCGATAGGGGTCTCCAGCCTCGATATCCGCCATAGGAGTGGAGTGCCAGCTGAAGATGAGCTTTTGTGCAGCGGTGATACCATCGCGCGCAGGCTGCCAGGTTTCGCGGATGGAGTCTGCGAGTGCCTGGATGTACGCTGGCTGCTGGTAGAAGTCTCGCACTTCAATGACCGTCGGGTTCCAACCCTTCGCCATCTGTTCTTTCAAGCAGCGGTGCGTTTCTTCCAGACAGGTCCCCGCGCACACCCGCACATACTGCGGATACAGGGGAACAATGACGACTTCTTCACATCCCGCCTCGCGAAGCGTATCTAGCCCGCTCGTGATGGACGGATTGCCATACCGCATGGCAAGCACCACGAGAAAGTTGCTCCCGAGTTCAGCTTGCAGCAAGTTGCGCTGAGCTACGGATGCGAGCATGAACCTCGATCCCTCGGGCGTCCAGATGCTCTCGTAAGCCGGCTTGGTCTTGGCTGGCCGTTTGGGGAGAATGGCGTGCTTGAGTACGCGCTTCCAGATAATAGGGGGCACGTTGATGAGCACGGGGTCGGAGAGCATTTCCGCAAGGAAAGCGCGGATTGCGTCTTCGGTTGGCGCATCAGGTGTGCCCGTATTGATTATCAAAACGCCGGTTTTGGTCATGTACGTCTCCCCCTGAGAGTTTTCGTATGCAAAAGAGGGTACCACGTAGCAATGCTTTGACTGCGAATCATATGTAAATTCGCTGGTAGATGGGTTGACGTCAAGGCGTTCTTAGTAAATCTCCCTACACATTATTAGAGACGTATGCGCGAATGGTGGAAATGGCTTCACTGAACGACTCCGGAAAGTGCAGGGCGGTTTCGCTGCGAAATGAAAGCGGGACCGCGCGTAAGGGCGTGTATGATGGATGCATGATGCGGAGATACAACTGCTGACGAGGGGGAGAACCCGCTGTGGACAGGGATAAACTGCTCGGGATGTCGTTTCGCAAGGTCTACGACTGCCTTGTTGCGAAGGCAGAGCGAAAATCCCGCACGAAAGCGGAGGTTGACGAGGTTATTTGCTGGCTTACGGGCTATAGCACCTCCAGCATCGAGGCTGCATGCGTAAGCGGGCTTAGCTATGGGGACTTCTTTCGTAATGCCCCGCAGATGAATCCCAATCGCAAGCTCATAACCGGTTCAATCTGCGGCATCAAGGTCCAAGACATTGAGGACCCGCTCATCCAGGATATTCGCTACCTGGATAAGCTCGTCGACGAGCTTGCGAAGGGCAAGCCAATGGAAAGCATTCTCCGCTCTGCAGACTCTGCCTTGTGGACATGTCCCACGTGCGGCCGCACGTTCAAACGAAAAAACCAGTCACACTATTGCGGAAATAAGCCCAAGACAATCGACGAATACATTCTCCAACAAGCGGAACCGGCGAGACCGTGTCTCCGCGCGATTCGTGAGACAATTCGTGGGACGCTTCCCGATGCCGAGGAGAAAATCTCCTGGTCGATGCCCACGTATTCGCGGGGAAAGAATCTTATCCAGTTTGCAGCTTCTAAGAACCATATTGGTCTGTACCCTGGGCCTGAAGCTGTTGAGCGTTTTTCGGATGAGCTTGACACGCTCGGACTAAAACACAGCAAGGGAACCATCCGGATTCCCTACCAGGAGAAAGCGACGGATCTGCCGCTGGAGCTGGTAGCGCGAATAGCAACCTGGTGCCAAGAGCGCGCGTGAATCTAGAAAGCGTGTACACATCTGAACCGCCAAGAAGGGGAACCATGAACCGAAAGCTAGTAATTGCAGTAGAAGGTCTCGAAGACGAGCTGCGCGAATTTATCTCTGCTACGGTGGCAACGTACGGTTTCGAAACGCGCAGCATTCCGTTGACTCTCGGCCCTGATGACCTGGCTTTCTTACATGAGGCTGAGGTCTTTTTCACCCAGAAACCCACGCTCCTCTCGGAGTGCGGTGAGAATCTCCGCTGGCTGCAGCTCTATTCTGCTGGCGTCAATCAGTTCCTCGAGGGCGGGGCAGCTTATGGCATGCTTCCGGAAGGTGTCTTGCTCTCGAACAATACCGGCGCATTTGGCAATGCCATCAGCGAACATGTGATTATGCAGCTCCTCATGCTGTGGCGCGGCGAGTGGATTCAAGGTCAGAATCAAGCCGCACGCCAATGGGGTTCGATTCTGCCCCAGAAAACCATCGAAGGATCGACGATGTGCATGCTCGGCTGCGGCGATATTGGCACTGCCTGTGCGAGAAAGCTACGGCTGCTTGGCGCAAAGCGAATTATCGGTGTGAGCCGGAGCGGTGTTGCCCGCACGGAAGGCATCTATGACGAGATGCATAAGCTAAATGAACTCGATGCGGTTCTTCCGCTTGCGGATGCGCTGGTCATGAGCCTTCCGGGCACGGCGGATGCGACGCATGTGCTGAATGCTGGCCGTATTGCGCTCATGCGAAATGATGCTGTGGTCGCGAATGTGGGGCGCGGGTCTGCTATCGACCAGGAAGCGTTGGTTGCAGCCCTCAACACTGGCGAACTTGGAGGAGCGGCGCTCGATGTGGTAGAACCGGAGCCCCTGCCGGCGGATAGCCCGCTTTGGGATGCCCGGAACTGCATTATCACGCCCCATGTGGCGGGCAATATGAGCACGGCAGTCACACGACGCAATACCGTAGAGCTTTTCTGCAAGGATTTTGAAAGCTACGTGGAAACGGGCAAACCTATCCGCCTTGTGGATCTTAGTCGCGGCTACTAGGCCTTTGTGGTGGGCTGACGGCAACGATTGCCGGCAATGTGCCTGTTCTGCCGATCGTTTTACCTGCTCAAAGCGTAGTAGGCGGTGTCTCCTTCGACCTTGGTTTGGGACATGCCTATTTTCTCGAGCACCTTGCATGAGGCAATGTTGGCGGTTTTTGCCCAGGCGGCGAGCTTGGAGAGTCCTGCCTCGCGGAACATGTAGCCCATGACGGCACGAGCGGCTTCGGTCGCAAAACCTCTTCCCGTAAAACTTGCGCCCACGGTGTAGCCGAGTTCGCCTGTAGCGTGCTCAGGGTCGATGTCGTAGACGCCAATATGGCCGATAATCTGACCGTCGAACGTAATAACCCAGCTGTAGAAATCTGGGTCGCTCGCATAGGAGACAAGGCACTCCGCGACAAAGTCCCGCGCTCCCTCGGGTGTGGCGCATGGCATCCAATCGATGTAGGCGCGCACTGATTCATCTGCTCCAACATTGGTGTAGAGTTCGCTGGCGTCGCCTTCGGCAAAGCGTCTGAGCAGAAGGCGATCAGTTGAAATGGCTTGTGTTCCCGGGTGCCTCATGTTTTTCCTCCGCAGCTCGGCTATGTATTCACAGGGAAAAGAGAAGACGAGCTCCTTTTCCCAGCAATCGCGTGTCTTGACCAAATGCTAATCCACCCAAAATGTCTTTATGTATCGTGGGTGCAGGTTTGCCTGGTGTCAAGGTTCTCAAACCGTCGTTGGCGGGGCGTAAACATCAGGGCCCATAAATGAACGTTGGCGTGAGAGGGACATATTAAACCCTACCCATCAGCACCTAACGGGATGCCATGGAAGCTTTGCTGGCTAGTGCTTTGTTAACAGTTGAGCAGGATTGCCAAACCGCCTATTGTGACCCCGCTCGTAAGGGCTAAAATTGAGTGGGAGAAGTGCGTGCCAGGCATGTGAATGAATAGCAGGTTCTTGCGTTATCGTTCACGTTTTCAGACACGGAGCATCAAGCAGGGGTAATCGCATGAAACTCGGCAAACATTCGCGCATCAGCAAACCGCGTCGTCTACTCATCGAGATGGAGAAGCCGGCGGGCACGGCATTGCTCACGGCATCGCTGGTGGTAACCATGAGCGGTGTGCCCTTGAGCGCCTTCGCACAGGGGAGTTCCGCCGAGACAGACGCTGAGACGGCAGCTCAGCTTGAAGCATCTTCAGATGATGCTGCCGATGCCGCAGGCGAAGACGAAGCATCTTCATCGGAGCCCGGCTCGAATACCGGCGCAACTGCTGATGAGGGAGCGGGGCAGCCTTCCAAGGATGGGCAGTCCGGCGAGGACGCTGAACAGCCTGCCGAAAACGAGAACACTGGCGAACAGGGCTCGGGGTCTGAGGAGAATCCCGGTCAAGGGTCTGAGCAAGGCGAGGATTCCCAGAAAGGCCAAGGCGTGTCCGACCACCAGAATCCTGGTGCTGAAGAGAATGGCTCCGAGAACAAGGGCTCTGAGGGCGAGAAGACCGAGGGCGAAAGCTCCCAAGAGGAGCAGGTGCCAAGCGAGGTCAAGCCCGCTGTTGAGGAGTCCAAGGAGGAAGTCAAGCCCGTGTCCGAGGTAGAGTTCGCTGCTGCAGTGGAAAGCGTCATGCGTCAGAGCTCGTCGCTGAGTGCGACGCAGACAGAGCTTGCAGTGGCAAAACGCCTGCTCGAAGCCGGATGGACACCTGAAATGGCAGCAGCTGCGGTTGGCAACATGTATGCGGAATCCGGCTCCAACGCTGCCTCCTTTGCCAACATGAGCGGCATGTTCAACTACGCCTATGAGGTCGCTGGTGGTATTTTCCAGTGGACCGACGCGGGCTCTTCGCATGCAAGCCTCTCGTGCGCTGGATTCACTGGGCTCACGAACTATGCCGCCTCCCAGGGCGCTGCATGGAGCGACCCAGAGCTACAGGCAGACTACTTCCTCAAGACCTGGAAGCAGAGCTGGATGGCGCGGTCTACTTACTACGATGCCGTTGCGCCCGGGTATGCGGGTGTTGATGTTTCGCTTGGCGCTTTCGATGAGTCCACACCCCGTGATGCCGAGGCGGAAGGCTCTGGGGTCAAAGAGGTCGAACCCATCACTGAAGAGTCTCGTCAGCATGTCGCCAATTTGACCTTTGCCTTCATGGCGGGCTATGAGGGGCCAAGCGCCGCGGTGTGCCATCTCGAATGGCGCATCGGGCATGCGCTTCGCATGTACCCTGCCATCAAAGCTATGGATGAAGCGCTCGATATGAATCTGGGCAATGACAACGCGGCTCTCGTCG
>CADBRF010000138.1 GCA_902796975.1 uncultured Coriobacteriaceae bacterium | reverse complement strand
TCACGCCGCTGGGGTAGGACCTCGCCCCAAGGCTTGACGGCCCGGGGCCTGGCGGCCCCGGGCAGCCCCTCGGCGCAAGGTATAACACGATGCCAGCGCCGAGGGGCTATTTCTTCTCAGCAATTCTTTCGTAAGCTCGAACAAATCGGATGACATACACAACAATGACGGAAATAAAATGCGTTGTCAGAAGATACACGAGGAAAGTGAAGGCTTCAGAGGACTCCTTTATGCAGGCTAGAAAATCTGGGGTTGTCAGAAGAAGAACCAATACTAAACCAACGACGATGGTCCATATCGACAAGGAAAATACCTGGTCTACAGCCTCGTAATCCCTATCTGTTAACCGTTTGTCGGTTCTCGGAAGGTTAATACGTACCTGAAAAATTAGGACTGCAACAGCGCACATAAGTGCTGTCACTATTGATATTCCTACGATTAGATTTGATCTTGCAACGATATGCTCGCCCAACACAGCCAGAAGAGTTGCCAAAATAACAGGTAGGACAATTTGCCCGAATACCGCAAAAACGCGAACCGGGGTTTTGCGATTTGAAGCATCAGCGAGAGTTGCAAGATACCGTCTGATGACCATTGATAATCCGACCTAGCGCTGCCCTAGACCGCTGAAAATCTCATCTGCGTATTCGAGGCATTTCTCAAGCAGCTGGTCATCGGTCAGTTCGGGCTCTCCGTTTTCGCTGAGCGTGCGATAAAACTTAGGCACGGTGTTTTCTTGCATGACATCAATCTTCTTAGACCTCCCATCGTCTCCCTCAACAGTTGCGAGGATTTTGCTTTCTCCAAGGTCATCGAGTTCGGGGAAGCCGATGATTGCCCCAGGCTTCGCTATGTCACCGCGGAGAGCGCCTAGCAAGCCCGCAGAAAAACGCTTGTTTCTTTGAGGTTTGATACTGACCGAGACGATGCCTTCCTGAGCGTTTAGCAATTTTGATGCATCTGATGGCAATGCGTAGACCTTCACTTCAACGTCACGTATCGCTCGAATATGATCGAGCCAGTCGGTGCCTTCGATAACTGTTTCGATATCAAGCTTGATTGATGAAGAGGAGCGCGAATAATGAGATGCAAAGGAACGAACCAGACGGTATCCTGCTGAACCACGCTGGCAATGCTCGGAAAAGAACAGGGCGACTTCGCCGCGATCGGGAACATATAGGCACGCCCGGGTATGTCCTGTTGGAGCTTGGTCCTCGCTTATATGAAAAACGGGCTCGTCCTTTTCCGGGTCGTACAGCTCACCCTCTTCTCCACGCTTTCCGGTAAGAGTGTCGATTAGCAAAAACGAGTCTGTCATTCTGGCCACATTTTTGATTTTGACGCACTCGTTTGACTGCTCGTCCATCAGAGGAATGGCATCCGGTTGCCTGATCCACTCTTCAAACAGGTCAATCAGATTACAACCATCGAGGTCGCTAGGAGCGTATTTTTCGGCATCTTCTGGCTTTTTATACTTCTGACGAAAGCGCAAGCTTCTTACGCTCAATGACCTTTTTGGCATCGTTGCCCCCAATCAAGAGATAACACGTTATGCTGCCGCTTCGAGATACTCTTTCAGGAGGGTAACGGAGCGACGAATTTGAGACCTGACTGAAGCCGATAGGCTTATGAAACTGTCGTCTTGAGAAAGATGAACGAGGTAATCGCCGGTTTCGACTTCATGAAGCGGCATTATCTTAGCTGCACGTTTTAGGCGAGAGACCACATCGTTGCAGGTTCGTTCGCTTAGCCCTTTGTCCTCTCTGAGCCATCTATGGAAGTCGTCACAGTTGGCAGCTTTGACTGCTCGAGAATCTATATAGTCCGAGATTGCCGCTGCCACATATTGCGCTAGTTTTACCGGAACAGCGTTTCCGACCATCTGCTCTTGATCTGTCTTGTTGCCCGTCCATTTGTAATCGGCGGGGAATGTCTGCACCAGGGATCGTTCGAGTGTTGTAAGTGGGCGGATGGACGGATTGACGGGGCATGCATCATTGGGATGACCGGGATAGCCCTGTGGCACCGGACGATTCACGCCGCGCATGGTCGGAGCAGGCTCGTCAATCGAGAAAATGCCTCTGCGGTTATAGTTTCGTGGATGCCGGTAGTAGTACTCCAGGTCGAGGGAATCGCCAAAATAATCCCTCATGGTCATTTCCTTCTCTGCAAGATTTGCTGTTAGATAGGGGGTCAGCTCCCCATCTTCGCCCCCGAGAACGCCAATACAAAAGAAGCGTTTACGCCTTTGCGGTACGCCGCATCTGCTGGCCAATAGCACAATCTCGGTCAGTCCGTAGCCAGCGTCCTTGAAAATCTTCCTAGCAGAAGAATACGCATGGCTTTTTTGTGCACGGTCAACGTTCTCCATCAAGAAATAGCGCGGTTGGATATCTGCGACGATTTGGGCGAATGAATCCGTAAGACTCGCACGCGCTGCTTCGACCCTCTTGCCAGCATGTGAGAAATCTTGGCAGGGAGGCCCGCCAATTATCATATCCGGTTTATACGAGCCGATCAGCCCGACAGCTTCCTCAACATCGGACAGGTCCGTTCGATGAACAGGATGCGAGAAATTCATTTCATAGCAAGTGGCGGCCGTGGGCCAGTATTCAAAAGCAGCCTTAACTTCAAAGCCTTCATTCTCGAATCCCTTTGATAGGCCGCCACACCCTGCAAACAAATCTACAACGGTAGTCATAGTTCCTTCACCTTCGTGTGTCGAATGAGCGATTCGGATTATACCTTGATTCGTCATGACGTCAATTCATTGACGTCATGACTACACGACATTCGTCCCGTATGGCAATCCGCTGGTATCTTCAAATAACGAGCATTTCGTCCAATTTGCCATCGTTTTCGCGGCTTAACAGGCGTTTAGATATCAAGGAATTTATAATGGTTCCATCCATCCATCCGAGGACAGGAACGACTATGAGCTACATGTATGGACTAGAACATTCCAACAAGAATTTTGAACGCGCTGACTCTTTCGGCAAGAACACTTTTACCACTGCTTTTCCCGTTGCACTTGCGAACTATATTGATCGTGAAAAAAACTTGCCGATGAATTACATAGTCGCCCAGGCCGAAGACGGTAACATACCCGAAACTGCCCAAATCATGATGCCTCTTGAGGAGCTGATAGGAATTGACCCTCATCGAGCTTACTATGCTTTCGAGGATTCGTTCTCTGGCTACGATAACTATGCCGTGGATCAGGCTAATCGTTCAGACATAGTTGTAAAAGACGCTGATACGGGTGAAGAGGTTTCAGCTTTTGAGGTGAAGCTTGTGGTTGTCCCAACAAGTGGGACTGCAAACAGGCCCCGCGAAGAACAGCTTTGCGAGCTCGTCGTCAGGCCTCCCTCGATTGAGCAGCTCTGTTTCTCTGTGGCGGCGAGTTTCGGCAAATCTGAGCGTTTGACTATCTCGGACATTATTGTTGATGCGTTGGGGAATCCAATTGATTACGAGTGGAATAACGAAGCTTTCATGCTTCAACGGCGCAGGCAAGTCCTAAATGCTGCGGATGAAATTACACGACAGGGATTGAATCGCCAGGCACCTTTTGCCTTGATGGGAGAATGGAGAACCGTTGGGCAAGAGGCGGAATTTGATCCTGCCAGCTTCGATATATTCTTCTGGTCAAATTTTGCTTTTCTTCAGCTGTTCTCAAACGTTATGCGAAACGCCATTATCCGAGATACGGATTCAATCGGTAGACCGGAGCGCGCTTTGATTTGGTTCGTTAAAAGTATGTTCGACTATGCAGCGCAGGGTTCGGTTATGTTCAATAGGACGCATTCGCTTATTACTTTTGGCGGTCAAACAGACAAAGCCGGCAGCTTCACTAACGACAACATTGCAAGATTCGTGTTGTCAGAGAACTTCATTTATCCGCGTGTGTCTGCAAGCGAGCACAGCAAGATTATTTCCCCAGAAGGCGTGGCTTTCTTGCGACCCGAGCGGCGTCTCGATGCAGTCCTGTATTACACGATGACGCTGAAATAGCGTCCCTGCCGTCAGCACGATAACATCTCTGCTTCATTCTGCGCTTGTTAGCAAGCTGCCTATTCTGTGCGCACAAGGCGCCAGAATAGAGCTTGGGGCCGAAGATCATCTACTTCCTGCGGGCTTCGCACGTCCCTCGGAAGTAATGGGGGCTTCCGAGGGCTTGCAGGGGCTTCGGCCCGCTCCGTCTACGCCTGCGCCTCGCTCCGGTCGTAGACTACGCCATGCGGGGGATGCCCCGCGCCCCTGGGCCGTCGCGCATGCAACGGCTCGGAACTCCCACCACCCGGCGAAGGAGCAGGATGACGAAGAAGGAGCCGCGGCTGTTCGTGCGCGTCACCGACGACGAGCACGAGGCAGCAATGACCCTTGCTGGGGAGCTCGGACTCACTGTCTCCGAGCTTGTCCGCATCCTGCTCCGGCTGCCCCGCAGCTACTTCGACGGCAAGGAGACACGTCCCGTGCTCGTGGTCGACGCCGCATCCGCCCGAAAGCTCGCCCGCGAGACCCGATGGTGGG
>CADBRF010000137.1 GCA_902796975.1 uncultured Coriobacteriaceae bacterium | reverse complement strand
TAGCATCGAGGACCGAAGTGCCCGCCGGCTCTGCAGAGACGTGTGCGGCGATGAGGTAGTCGAGGACCTCGGGCTTGATACGGACTGCGACCAGCGCAGATACAGCGGAAATGAAACCGTCAATAAGGCAGGGACGCTGTTTGAGCGCGCTGCCCAGATAGAGCCCGACCATGCCGCACATATCGAACCCACCCAGCTTGGCGAGCACGTCGAGCGGGTCGGAAGGGTTGGGCTTGTTGAGCTCGATAGCGCCCTTGATGACCTCGATTTTGTGCAGCACGCCCTCGCGGGAGAGGCCAGCTCCAGGCCCCGTCATCTGCTCTACCGGAGCGTCCATAAGCACGCTTGCCACCGCGCTCGAAGTGGTGGTATTGCCAATGCCCATCTCCCCTGTTGCGAAGAGGTCGCAGCCAGCATCTGCCAACTCGCAGGCGATATCGATACCCGCCTCGATGCCGGCAACTGCACAATCGCGCGTCATAGCAGGCCCATGGAGCATATCGTTCGTGCCATCGTTAAGGTGGACGACACGCATCTTCGGATGATCGACGTACGTGAGCATGCCCATATCGACCGGGACGATTTCCGCTCCTGCGATATCGGCCATCTTGCAGACGGATGTATCGTGGGTACAGAAGTTCCGTGCAACAATGGCTGTGACCGAAGCGTCCGTTTGGGTAACGCCCTCTGCAACAACTCCGTTGTCAGCGCAGAAGGAGACGACTTTCTTGTTTGCAACCGAGCAGCTGAGTTCTCTTCGCATAGCGCAGATGCGCGTGACCGCGTCTTCGAGCAGACCGAGACTGCCGAGAGGTTTTGCGATGGTGTCCCATTTTGCAAGAGCCGCCTTGTAGAAAGCTGAGTCAGCTGGCTTGATGCTTTGTAGAGTCTCTTCGTAACGTGCCATGTTCCCGCCTCCAGATTTCATTGTCCGAACACCAGACCACGACTGGACGATGTATGGCAGTTAGCGCGTGTTTGGAAGCGGCAAAACCGCGCGGAGCATGGTCAAAAGATGCTCCTAACCACGCACGGCGCCTCCTCGCGCCGAGCACGTTGCGGCAGTATTTGCTCCCCCGAGAAAAGAGCAATTCGTCTGCGCCTGCTCCTAACGCGCACTCCTGTGGGAAGCATGATACTCGGCGGCAGCCTGCACGAACCTCTCGGCCATGGGTCTACACGCCGGCAGGTAGAAATGGGGGAACCCAGCGAACAGATGAGGCTCCACGACCCCGCAATCCCAATTGCGGCCTGAAGTTGGCTTCACCGCATGACACGAGGAGCCGTTATCGCTCGAATCGTAATAGTGGAACTCGTGGGCACGATAGGTATCGCCTGCTTTCACGCACAAGCCATCGCGCTGGGCAGTGAGCTCGATATAGCCGAAGCGCTGGAGTTTGCCTGTGTACCGTGCATTGCCCGGGAGAATGCCCGTCAGGGGATATTCGTCTCCTTCGATATCGGCAATCCGCTCCTTGAGGTAGAGGAAGCCGCCGCACTCGGCAAAGATTGGCATCCCGCCAGCATGGGCGGCGCGAACTGAATCGAGCATGGACGTATTTTCCGAGAGCTCGCGCACATGGAGTTCGGGATAGCCGCCGCCCAAATAGAGGGCATCCGCCTCCGGGGGCACAGATGCGTCCTTCATGGGCGAGAACTCGACAATGCGCGCGCCAAGGTTTCGGAGGAACTCAAGACTTTCTTCGTAGTAGAAGCAGAAGGCAGAATCCTGGGCGACTGCGATAACCGGAGCATCAGAAGGGCTGACAAGAGGGGTCGTATGTGTCGGCTCATAATCAAGCGCAGGGGCAGTCTGGGCAAGCTCGAGCAGGGCATCCAGATCGACGGTCTGCTCCATAAGGTCTGCCGCATGGTCGATTTTCTCCTGCAAATCGGGTAGCTCAGACGCCGTGACCAGGCCGAGATGGCGGCTTTCGAGCGCGAGAGCCGGGTCGTTTGGAAGATAGCCGAGCGCTTTGATGCCGCATTCCCGCTCGATGATGGGCTTGAGCAGGGCAAAGGTCATCTTGGAACACCGGTTAACGATGACCCCGGCGACATGCGCATCAGGGCGGAACTGCGCCAGACCGTTGATAGTCGCGGCGATAGTGAGCGAGACGTCCCTGCCGTCCACCACGAGCACAACGGGGCAATCGACCGCCCGGGCAACGTGGTAGGCGCTGCCTGTTGTTGACGTGCCCCCTAGACCGTCGTAGAAACCCATAACTCCCTCGAGCACGGCGATATCTGAGCTGGCAGAACGCTCACCAAAGAGGGTACGGACCTCGTCTTCGGTGGAGAAGAAGAGGTCGAGATTGCGGCAGGGCGTGTTCAGCACCGACCGGTGGAACATGGGGTCGATATAGTCAGGCCCGCACTTATAGGCGATGACATCGAGCTCGCGCCGAGCAAGCGCGCGAAGCAGCCCGCAGACTACCGTAGTCTTGCCAGACCCACTCGACCCAGCGGCAATCATAACCCGCGGTGTCG